>CALKDJ010000120.1 GCA_938084195.1 uncultured Methylophilaceae bacterium | reverse complement strand
GTTAACCATGATGGAGAAATTGTCCCATGCCCATATATGGATCTATCTATTGGTAATGTAGTTAAAGAGCCACTTAAGGATGTCCTTAGTAGAGGAATGATGAATAGTTGGCTTGGACCTTACAGGGATGAGTGCATAATTGGTGAGCATATGGATTTTATTCGTTTTCATAATAAAGCTGTGCAAGATTATCAAAAAAATGTGAGCCACCTTCTTCCTGTGACATACGAACATGGCTTTGGTAAAACTCCTGAGATTGAGAACAATGACAATCCACCTAGCCCTAAAGAAATTTTACCAGAAGATAGAAAAGCTATCTTTGCAATAAAAGCTATATAATTTAGGAGAAACTCTTGAAACTGTTTGATGACTTTGGTCGCCGTATTCCAACCAATGAAGATAGGGTGTTTGGTGATAAACCAAGTTTTTATTATAAATTAAATCAACCAAAAATTGACTATGAATTAATTCTACAAAGAGCAAAAAAGTATGATCTTTGTTCAGAAGATTTAACATTGTCCCATTTCCAATCTAAAGCAACAGCTTTACTTGATTCAATTAAAAAAAATGATGATTTTTATCAAATGACCAAAGGAGTTCATATTCCCTTCATTTACTCTAATTCTAATAAAATTAAAGATATAGGAACAAATCTGGAGGAAAGGGTTTTACCTGCTCTTCAAGAATCATTCACAGATAGATTTCCAGATTCTCATTTTAAAGCTATTCTTCAAAGTGACTCAGAATTAAAAAATAATATCAGTATTCATCCGGATAGTGCTTACAATAGCTTTATTGATGATAGCCTAAATGGTGTTATCGGATGGTATTTTCCTCAAGTATTCCAAGAATTTGATATTGATTCGCAAAGAGTTCAATTAAAAAAGCTTCCAGATTTAGATGGAGTAAAATTATGTTTAAGTGGAGGCATGGATATAAGTGCTGCCTTAACAACAATGCCTGAATTACTTATTGATAAGCATCATTACACTCCTATATTGTGCATGTCTGCATATGTGCATAATGATGAAAGATTAATTTTACTTCTTAAAGCTTATGGACCTCATATGGAGTTTTGGTGTATGACTCAAATGCTTTCAAAGCATACAAAGCAAGTTTCAGAGCAGTGGGCTGGCGGCCTTACAGCATATACAAAAATTTAATAGCTCAATAATTATCTTTTATATCTTTAAGTGAAGATATAGATTTAGCAATTGATATTTTTGACCAATCTTGTTTTTTCCCATAGCCATATTTTGCATATATGAAAGGAATATCGTTGTTATTAGCCGTAATCCCATCACTTACTGTATCCCCTACAAAGTAGATTTTTTCGTAGTTACTTTTATTTAGAATCTTATTTTTAACTAAATCAGATTTATTCTTATACTCATTAAATTCATCCATACATCCAATCCAATTGAAAAAATTACTCCAACCTAAAAATTGAATTAATTTCCTAGTGGGGACTCCTCTTTTGTTAGTAGCAATAAATATTTCATCATTTTTATTTTTTAAGTAGCTTAAAACTTCGGTTGCATATTTGTATGGTTTAGTTTCAATTAAGATATTCTTATCATATTCTTGAATATATAATTTTACGAATTCATCCACTAGCTCTTTGCCATCATTTTTAAGAATTAAATTTGCAGTGTCCAATAGCGTAGGTCCAATTAAAATGTTTTTAGCAAAGTTTAATCGAGATGGAGCTATTTTTTCTGTTACCTTCATATAACATTTTCTTATTAAAGGTTCTGAGTCAACCAAAGTCCCATCAAAGTCAAATACCCATAATCTTGACATTAAATATTTTCCCAATTATCTGAGGTAATGCTTTTGGAAATTGCTTCTAATGTTCTAACATTCCACATGGCATCTTTATTTGATAATTTGGTAGGCATATCTGAACTAATAATCTTATTAAAATGATTAATCTCTAAAATAAAGTGATTTGCTGCTGGCACAACTTCTTCAGTTAAACCAGAACTTTCTGTATTAATGATTATTTTTGCTTGCTTATCCTCTGGTTGCCATACAATAGGGCATTTAACTCTCCCTGATAAACCAAATACTTCAAATTCAGATCTTCGGGTACATTCAAAACTAATATCAAAGGTTGCACGTTTGTTATTTCCAAAATCAATTAAACCACTCGTTGAAATATCTGCTCCATATTCATTAAGATTAGCTATTGCCTTTACTCTTTTAGGATTTTCATTAAAGCATTGTCTTAAGGTGTGAATTGCATAGGGACCAATATCCCAAAGCGCACCCCCACCATTTTGAATCGGACGATTAATACGATAAAACCTCGCAGGCTGTATTGGAAAAGAAAACATAGAGTGTCCATAATTTACATCCCCTAAAATATTAGATTTAACAGTACTCATAATCCGGTCAAATTGTGGATGAAACACATACATAAAACCTTCCATAATCTTGACATTATTTTTAGATGCTTCTTCAATTAATATCTTTACTTCTTCAGACTTTATAGCCATTGGCTTTTCAATTAAAACATGTTTTTTTGCTCTT
>CALKDJ010000119.1 GCA_938084195.1 uncultured Methylophilaceae bacterium | reverse complement strand
TTCTAGCGAAAACAGTAAAGGGTTATGGTATGGGCGATGCGGGTGAAGGGCAAAACATCACCCACCAACAAAAAAGTATGGATATTGAATCTCTTAAGGTATTCAGAACGCGATTTGATCTTCCAATAAGCGATAAGGAAGTAGAGGATTTATCATTTTACAAACCAGCCGATGATTCACCTGAAATACAATACATGATGGAAAGACGAAAAGAGCTTGGTGGATTCTTACCCGCACGTCGTCAAAAATCAAAAGTGCTTAAGATCCCGGATATTAGTGCGTTTAAAAATGTAACAACTAGCTCAGGTGAGCGAGAAATTTCTACTACCATGGCTTTTGTAAGAATACTAAGCACATTAGTGCGTGATAAGGAATTAGGAAAATATGTGGTTCCAATCGTACCTGATGAAGCAAGAACATTTGGTATGGAGGGTATGTTTAGACAGCTTGGTATTTACTCATCGGTGGGTCAGCTTTATGAACCCCAAGATTCAGACCAGGTAATGTTTTATAAAGAACAAAAAGATGGGCAGATTTTAGAGGAAGGTATTAATGAAGCTGGCTCCTTTTCATCATGGATAGCATCTGCCACTTCCTATAGTAATTCTAATATTCCTACTATTCCTTTTTATATTTTTTATTCTATGTTTGGATTTCAAAGGATTGGAGATTTAGCTTGGGCGGCTGGAGATTCCCGTTCCAGAGGCTTCTTGCTGGGAGCAACGGCTGGACGAACCACACTTAACGGGGAAGGTCTGCAACATGAAGATGGTCACAGTCACTTATTAGCCGCTACAATTCCAAATTGTGTAGCGTATGACCCATGCTTTGCGTTTGAATTAGCAGTGATTATCCAAAACGGATTAGAACGTATGGTAAAAAACCAGGAGGATATTTACTTTTATATTACGGTAATGAATGAAAACTATACCCACCCAGATATGCCAAAAGGGGTACAACAAGGTATTGTTGATGGTATCTATTTGTTTTCGGAGTCAACAAACAAAGATTCATCAGTCCATCTAATGGGAAGTGGGGTAATACTCCGTGAGGTAATTGAAGCGGGAAACATTTTAGAGTCGGAATATAATATTGGGGCTAATATTTTCAGTGTTACTAGCTTTAATGAACTTAGAAAAAATGCTCTTGATATAGAACGATGGAATAGATTAAATCCTGACAAGGATAAAAAAGTTTCGCATATTGAGGCTGCAATCAAGGATAAAGAGAGTCCTATTATTGCATCCACTGACTATATGAAATCATTTCCCGAACAAATTGCAAGATTCTTACCAAATCGATTTGTGGCGCTTGGAACCGATGGCTATGGAAGATCAGATAGCAGAGAGGCTTTACGAAGTTTTTTTGAAGTTGACCGTTACTATATAGTTATTACAGCATTAACAGAATTGGCTAATGCAAAGAAAATTGATTCATCTATTTTGACGAAAGCAATAAAAAAATACAAACTTGACAATAACAAACCAAACCCGATGAGTATCTAAAAATATGGCTGTTGAAGAAATTTTAATTCCTGATATTGGCAATTTTGACAGTGTTGATGTCATTGATATTTTGATGAATATTGGTGATGCAATCAATCCTGATGACCCTTTGTTAACAGTAGAATCCGATAAAGCGTCTATGGATATTCCTGCCCCATTTTCAGGAACAGTAAAAGAGATAAAGGTAAAGGTTGGAGATAAGGTAAAAGAAGGGAGTCTGGTTGCTGTGATTGAGAAGACTCAAAAGGAACAAAAAGAGGTTAAGGCAAAACCAGTCACAAAAAATGAGGTAAAGGAAGTAGTAAAGAAGGTTATGCCAGAGCCTTCAAGACCAGTTTCAGAGCCGCCTGCTAAAGTGCAACCAGCTAGCAAGCCACTTCCAGTTGGAGAGAGCGCATTAGTAGCTGAAGATAAAGCAAGTCATGCATCACCGTCTGTCCGGAAATTTGCTCGTAATCTTGGAGTTAATCTAAATTTCGTCAAAGGTTCTGCTCCAAAAAATAGGATAATCATAGAAGATGTAGAGGCCTACGTAAAAGGGGAGCTTACTAAACCGAGAACCGATGATATGGGTTCACATTTTGCTCCAATACCAATGCCTGATATTGATTTCACCCAATTTGGTGAAATAGAAATTAGCCAGCTGTCGAAGATAAAAAAAATATCTGGTGCTAACCTCCATCGTAATTGGGTGACTGCACCTCATGTAACGCAATTTGACGATGCAGATATAACTGATCTCGAGGCATTTAGAAAATCTATGCAAAAAGAGGCTGTAAAGAAAGGAGTAAAATTAACAATTCTGGCATTTATGATGAAAGCATGTGTTAATGCTCTCCGAACCTATCCTATATTTAATAGCTCCATCTCAACGGATGGTGAAAACTTAATTACGAAAAGCTATTTTAATATTGGTTTTGCGTGTGACACTCCTGATGGTCTTGTAGTCCCCGTAGTAAAAGATGTTCATAGAAAAGATGTGCTTGATATTGCTCAAGATCTGGGGCAACTCTCATCCAATGCCCGTGAAAGAAAACTAAAAATGGATGATATGCAAGGTGGTTGTTTTACTATATCTAGTCTTGGGGGTATTGGTGGAACAAAATTTACGCCAATTATTAATTCTCCTGAGGTAGCTATTTTAGGAGTATCTAAATCATCCATGCAACTTATTCATAATCCTGATAGTAATGAATTTGAGCCGCGCCTTATTCTTCCTTTATCTTTATCCTATGACCACAGAGTAATTGATGGTGCTGACGGTGCAAGGTTCACTACACATCTTCGAGCGATGCTTTCTGATGTGCGAAGATTATTACTGTAATTTAAAATATGGCTAATTCTTTTACAGTAGAGATACCTGATATTGGAAATTTTGACAGTGTTGAGGTAATTGATATCCTCGTAAATGAAGGGGATAAGATTGTTAAAGAGGATGCTTTAATCACCGTTGAATCTGATAAAGCTTCCATGGATATTCCATCACCTACTGAAGGTATCATTAAAAAAATTCTGGTAAAAGTTGGTGATAAGGTTAAACAAGGTTCAGTTGTCTTAGAAACTGAGAATGTCAACAAGCAGGAAACGAATTCCTCAGATACTTCAAAAAAAGTTGATGAGAAAGAGACTTTAGATAAATCAAAACCAACTACCCAACCTAACAATGAATTAGGTGATGGCAAATCATATGATGTTGCTGTTCTTGGCTCAGGGCCTGGAGGCTATACTGCGGCATTCAGGGCAGCTGATTTAGGAAAATCGGTTATGCTTATAGAAAGATATAGAACTATCGGGGGTGTCTGCCTTAATGTTGGCTGTATTCCCTCCAAAGCATTGCTTCATACTGCAAAAGTAATCACCGATGCAGAGGATACCACCACCCATGGAGTGGTATTCAACACACCAGAAATAGATTTGGAAAAACTGCGTGACTGGAAAACTAATAAAGTCGTCAAAAAATTAACTATGGGCTTAGCGCAAATGGCCAAACAACGTGAGGTAGATATTCAGGAAGGAGAAGGAAAATTTATATCTCCAAATGAAATATCTATAACTAATAAGGATGGTTCTACCAAAACAATAACATTCCAATCTGCAATCATAGCAGCAGGATCACAACCTACAAAGATTCCAAATACACCTGAAGATGATCGCATAATGGATTCAACAGGTGCGCTAGAACTAAAAGACATACCAAAGAAAATGCTTATTATAGGTGGGGGTATTATTGGCCTCGAAATGGGAACCGTTTATGATGCTTTAGGAAGTAGTGTTTCTATAGTTGAGCTTACTGATGGATTAATACAAGGATGTGATCGCGACATCGTAAGACCCCTTCATAAAAGGATGAGTAAGCGCTTTGAACATATTTGGTTAGGTACCAAAGTAACTAAGCTAGAAACTAAAAAAGAAGGTAGTTTGGTTCATTTTGAAGGTCCTGAGGCCCCATCAGAGCTATTGTTTGACAGAGTGCTTGTCGCTGTAGGAAGAAAACCTAATGGACATAATATCGATGCAAGTAAAGCAGGCGTAAAGGTTGACGATCACGGTTTTATAGCCACCGACAAACAGATGCGAACAAATGTAAATCATATTTATGCTATTGGTGATATTGTTGGCCAGCCTATGCTTGCTCACAAAGCTACACATGAAGGTAAAATTGCAGCAGAAGTTATTGCTGGTGAGAAGGTAGAATTTCAAGCACTCACAATTCCATCAGTTGCCTATACTGATCCTGAAATTGCGTGGGCAGGAGTCACAGAAGACGAAGCAAAAGAAAAAAATATAGCAATTGAGAAGTCCGTATTTCCTTGGGCTGCGAGTGGGAGGGCTATATCGACAAACCGTACCGAGGGGATGACGAAATTAATTTTTGATAAAAAGACTAATCGCATTATTGGAGCAGCAATTGTGGGTACGAACGCAGGAGAATTAATTGCTGAAACCGTTCTATCAATTGAGATGGGTGCTGACGCCAACGATATTGGTCTATCCATTCATCCCCATCCCACTCTGTCTGAATCAGTAGCTATGGCGTCCGAAATCAAGGAAGGAACCATCACTGATTTATACATGAAAAAACGTTAATTTATTATGCAAAAATTTTT
>CALKDJ010000118.1 GCA_938084195.1 uncultured Methylophilaceae bacterium | reverse complement strand
TTAACTAGAAATTAGTACTTATTCTTTTATAAATCTCAAAGTCATCCGATCTGATTCGCCAATGGACATAATGTTTGCTTTGTCTTCATCAGCAACCCCTCTTAAGCTTGGTAACAGATTCCAAACTCCCTTTGGATGATCAGCAGTATCTTTAGGATTCGCATTGATTTCTGATTTAGCATCAAGTCGAAATCCTGCATCTTTAGCCATCTGAATAACATATGCCTCGGTCATATAACCACTTTGAATCTGTTTTTCTAATGGTGTTCCCTCCTTTGCCCTGTGCTCGACTAACCCAAGAACACCGCCTGGTTTCAGTGCTTTCGCAAAACCAGCAAACATCGACTCAGCCGAACCAGCTTTTGCCCAGTTATGAACGTTTCTAAAAGTAAGAACCATATCGACAGGGCCATCCGGTGCAAATTCAGGCTGTTTTGGATCGAAATGTACCCAGCGAAGTTTGCTATAAACATCAGGGTTCTTTTGCATTTTGTCTTTAAAAGCTTTCTCAACTTTTACAAAATACGGGTTTATTTTTTCATGCAACTCCAGGGAGGTATAGTAATACTGCCCTTTATTGCGAATCAGGGGTGCTAAAATCTCTGCATACCAACCGTAACCTGGAGTAATTTCAATAACAGACTGCTCTGGGTTCAGACCAAAAAATAGTAATGTTTCTTTTGGGTTGCGGTATTTATCACGCTCTACATAGGCAGGCGTTCTATGTTCAGCCTTTAAGGCTTTATCTATAAACTCTCCGGCATCTGTCTTACTACAACCTAGCAATATTGATAAAAAGAATAAAATTAAGAAGTGTTTATGAAATTTATTATTAATCATGATTTACGTAAATTTTGATAGTGGTTTGAGGGTTTAAGTAAAATAACAAATATATAAATATAATAATATACAAATAGTTGATTTACCAAATAACTCTTATTATGTATAAAAGAAAAAAATGGATCAACAAATTATGGTGATAAAATTAAAATATCAAAAAACATAATTTGTAATTTAAATAAATTTTTTTAGCTTAATTTACTTGCTGTTAAATGAAACTTAAGGAATGTTTTGCTATCAGATTTTTTATATAATCAATTGAAACAACAATGATAAAAAAACTTATAGCATTATCAGAAAAAGGCTTTGTTCCGGACATGTTTATTCGCATGGGAATAAGACATCTATTAGGAAAAAGAATTGAGGACTTAATTTCTGATGACCAACAACTTAATGTGACTAATAAAGATAAGTTTATTAAGGATATGGATACCTCACCCATTGCTCTAGTTCCAGATTTAGCAAACGAACAACATTACGAGATACCAGCTGAGTTTTATGATTTATGTCTAGGAAACAATAAAAAATATAGCTCCTGTTTTTGGGAAAAAAATACCAATAATCTGGATGAAGCTGAGGATGTATCCCTAAAACTTACTGCAGAGCATGCAAATCTTAAAGATGGTTTAGATATCTTAGAGCTTGGGTGTGGTTGGGGTTCATTATCCTTATGGATGGCTTCCCGTTTTCCTAAAGCTTCCATTACCTCAGTCTCAAATTCATCCTCGCAAAAGGCTTATATTGATAAAGAAGCCAAAAAAAGAGATATAAGTAATCTTAAAGTCATAACCTGTGACATGAATGATTTTTCTACCAAAAAGAAATATGATCGGGTTGTGTCCGTTGAGATGATAGAGCATATGCGTAATCACAGAATGTTATTTTCCAATATTAAAAGTTGGTTAAAACCTGGGGGTAATTTTATGATGCATATTTTTGTTCATAAATCACAGCCCTATTTATTTGAAGTTAAAGACGATGATGATTGGATGAGTAAATACTTTTTTTCAGGCGGGATGATGCCAAGTGATGATCTTCCGAGCTTCTTTCAAGATAATCTTACCTTAAAAAATAAGTGGCAATGGTCAGGCGAACATTATGAAAAAACTGCTAATGCCTGGCTGGAAAATATGGATAAGAACCATGCAAAAGCTCTGACGGTTTTAGAAAAAATATATGGCAAAGCTGATTCCGTTAAATGGTTTAATCGGTGGAGAATTTTCTTTATGGCATGTGCAGAACTCTGGGGATACAAGGGTGGGCAGGAATGGTTTGTTTCTCACTACCTGTTTGAAAATGATAAATAATATTATAAATTTTTGTTTATTTCAGGTGGGGTGGTTTGTTTGCATACTCGGCGCTGCTTGGAACTATACATATATTGCAATCGCAATAAGTATAGGTATTTTATTTCTTCATTTATACCTTACTGACAAGAATGCAAATGATATTAAATTATCCGCTATTGCTGCCACCTTTGGATTTATTTTTGATGGATTCATGCAGTTTAATAATATGATTATCTACAATAATCCTGGGGTGCCCTATCCTTTTACTCCTATCTGGATTGTAATTTTATGGATTCTTTTTGCAATTACCCTGAATCACAGTCTTGCATGGCTTAAAGGACGGACATCACTGGCAATGCTTTTTGGCCTAATGGGTGGGCCTCTTGTCTATTTGGCTGGAGAAAAATTAATGGCCGTCACTATTGCTAGTCCGAATACGCTTATAGTTTTGGCTATTGGTTGGGCTTTAATAACCCCTCTTCTAATATCTTTTGGCGAGAAAAAATGACTGAAATTTATATTCCAGTGCTAATTGGCTTAATATTGTTTGCTATTTTAGGTTGGCTCGTAAGTCTTGGGACTAAAAATGTAACCCACGTCGATAGCATGTGGAGTTTATTTTTTGTAATTGCTATGTTAATTACTG
>CALKDJ010000117.1 GCA_938084195.1 uncultured Methylophilaceae bacterium | reverse complement strand
ATAAAACGAAAGCAATAATTGCTGTACATCTTTTTGGACAACCCTGTGAAATGGCTTCTTTATGTACAATATGTAATGAAAACGAACTTTTTTTAATTGAAGATTGTGCAGAAGCTATTGGATCAAAACTTGATGAAAATTATGTTGGTACATTTGGCGATGCATCAGCATTTAGCTTCTTTGGCAATAAAACAATTACCACAGGTGAAGGTGGTATGTTGTTGTTAAAAAATCAAAATAATTATCAACGAGCCAAATTAATTAGAGATCATGGCATGTCAAAATCTAAAAAATACTGGCATGAAGTTGTTGGTCATAATTTTAGGTTAACTAATCTACAGGCTGCTGTAGGTATTGCACAAATGGAAAGGTTTGATGAAATCATCAACCGAAAATTGGAAATACATAAAAAATATTATAATTTTTTCTCAAAACACTTGGACATTCTTCAAATTCAACATATTGAAAGAAATATTTTGCATTCAAATTGGTTATTTGGTGTTGTCGTATCAAATAATTATAGTCGTGAAATTATAATCGATAGTTTGTTATATATGGGTATTGAAACGAGACCTTTTTTTTACTGTATGAGTGAAATGAATATTTATAAAAATTACAAAAGATCAAAAGATTTAAAGGTTTCACATAATATCTCACGAAACGGTATATCTTTACCATCTGGAGTTTCAATTAGTGATGAGCAAATAGATACAATTTGCGAAGAATTCATTAATTGCTTACAAAGAGATCAAAAATAAATCAATAGTTTTATTAGTATAATCTATATTATTTTCAATATTTTGAAAAAGATTTTCGTAAATTATTTAATTAGTTTATAAATGGTTAAACGAAATTTTTTTGATGGTGATAAACTAACATATAAAGTACAGGATCAAGTGTACGATAAAAGTCCAACTATTGATCGTTTTGATTTGTGGGCGATATTTCGTAATATAATATCATCAAATATTCGTGATGGTTGTTTTGAAAAAGAACGCAATGCAACAAATCATCCAATCAGAAACTTCGATGTATCATGTATACAGAAGATTAGAAATAGATACTTGAAGCATAAGTTTAAGAAAAGTTTTAGAAATTTCCCTAAGGAGGAAAAACCTTCCTGTCTTTTTTTATTTCATTATCAAGATATTTTTAAAGATAATATAAATGGGTCTTTATATAATCGATATAAAGACCCATATTATGAATTTATAAACAAAAGTTTTTTCACAAAACGAATACAAGTGTTCTCATATCCAACTCCAATAGAAAATAAATATTACCACGAATCTTTGGTAGTATATGATTATCTTTTCAGAGAATCTGAAGATGAAATCTTAGGAAATATTAAAGAAAGAAATGTAAATTTTGAAGTAGAAGTTCATTCGTTTATTGAATTAATATTGCAAGTCTATGAAGAACTAGAAATCGAAGATAGGATTATCTCGTGCAAGCAAGTAATGAACTATCTGTACGAAGTATTATATTGGAAAGAATTTTATGTATTTATATTTCGAAAGATTCAACCTCGATTACTGTTTTCCTCATGTTATTTTGCTTCTCCATCAACATACGGAGCTTGTGCTGCTGGTGAGTTATTAAATATTCCTTTTGTCGATATTCAACATGGTTGTGTAACAAGCCATTTTCTAAATTGGAAATTTAAAAGCAAGTCAATGCATAGGATACTCCCTACCCACTACCTAACTTGGAATAACTTTCAAACTCGTTATTTCGAGAGGCACGATAATGATGAAGGCTACATACAACCACTAACAGGTTGTCATATGTGGTTAAACAAATTTAAAAAAAGAGATTTCCCAAATGGATTCGAAAAAATTCTGAAATCTTTCAAAAGTAAATACAAGAAAAGAATCCTCTTTATTCAACAATTTATTGAACACGGTTGGAATATTTCACGGTTAAAGGAGTTAATTGAAATGGGAGATTCCGAATGGTTATGGTTATATCGATTTCATCCTTTATACCCAGATCAAGCAAAAGATAAAATATACAAATCTTTTGAAAAGTACGCAAATGTAGAATTCGAAACTGCAAACCAATGCCCAATGTTTTATCTCCTCGAGAGTATGAGTGCATGTATTACTCGCTATTCAGCATCTGGATTTGAGGCAGAATCATATGGAGTTCCAACGATATTCGTAGACAGTTTAGCTAAGCACTATTACTCAGATTTAATTGATGATAAAAAATTTATATTATGTGAGGAAATCCCTCGTATTTGTAATATAATTAAAAATATAAACAATCCTCTTAAAAATAATTTCTTTTTACCAAGTTCGGATGAAAACCGATTATTTAAAACCGTAAAAAGCATGATAAATTAGGGGCTTTACAGGTTTTCATCAGTCTTTCAAATTTTTTACCTTCAACCTGAAAATTTTCTTACCTACCTTTTCTCCATTCAATTGGGACGACCCTAAATTGTCGAAAATGAGTTTTACCGAACAAATTACTTACACTAAAGAAAATGGACCTAACAGAAACCCCTTTATAAAATATTTGCCTGCCAATTGGGAAGCATTGGAGGTTATTATTCATAACGAAAAGATTCAAAAGCAGTGGGCTCTCGAAAATAATTACCATTGCAAGGAACCAAAATCATGGATGCTCGAAATACTAAAAGAACA
>CALKDJ010000116.1 GCA_938084195.1 uncultured Methylophilaceae bacterium | reverse complement strand
TCTCTTCAAGAGGGATAGTTTCGGTTTCTTGATTTAAAGGGATAGTTTCAATAGTTTCAGAAATTGCTTCTTCTGCCTCTTTAGCTTTCTCTTGTCTCATTAAATCAAATCTAATTTCATCTCCCGCTTTTAGTTTATAAGGACGCTTTAAACCGTTTGCCTTGGCAACATCTTTATAGTTATACCCACATCTAATACTGATACTAAAAAGTGTTTCCCCCTTTTTTAATTTATATACATCAGGACATTTTTGTTTCTTTTTTGGTTTTTTGACACTTTCAGTTTCTTTGCTTTCATATGGTTTTCCTTCAACAGGAGCAGGCAACTTTGAAGCACAGCTGAAAAGAAATAGGGTAAGGAAAGATATAAAAAATATTCTCATTTAATCCACTCATTCATTTGGTTTATTTGTTTGTGATCGGTTAAATCAATTTGAATAGGTGTTATTGAAACATAATTTTTGCCAACTGCAAAAAAATCAGTTCCTTCTCCACAATCTTCGCCATCACCTGCAGCACCAACCCAATAAACTTTATGACCTTTAGGTGAAAAATCACTAATAACTGGTTCTGCTTGTTTTCTTTTACCCAATCTTGTAATTGAAAGTCCTTGAAGTTTATCGAATGGAATATCTGGAACATTGATATTTAACAACGGCGATTTATCATTCTTTTTAGCATTTAGACGTTTGATTAAGTCAAGCACTACATTTGCGGCAGTTTGAAAGTTTTGAGGATTATGATGTGCTATTGATACCGCAAGTGATGGGATACCAACAGTAAAACCCTCTATGGCGGCCGCAACAGTTCCAGAGTATATGGTGTCATCCCCTAAATTGGCGCCATCATTTATCCCAGAGATAACCATGTCTGGCTTAAAGGTTAAAAGACCAGTTAGTGCCAGATGAACTGAATCGGCAGGTGTTCCGTCTACAACATAAGTTTCCTCATCAATCTTTTCAACGGTAAGTGGTTTATCCAAAGTTAAAGAGCTGCTTGCGCCACTTCGGTTCCTATCAGGTGCCACTACGGTAACTTGGTAATTTTTTCTAAGATTTTCTACCAATAATTTCAGACCAGGAGCAAAGTAACCATCATCATTTGAGACTAAAATTTTCATATTAACGCGTGTATTTACAATAATAAATTGAGGATAGAAAAAAAGTTAGTGAGAGCAATATTTGACCAAATGCAAAGTGTTCGGAGAAACCTGATTCACTATAAAATCTTACTACACCTTCAACAAAAAATAAAAGAATTATCATACTTGACCATTGAAAAGTTCTCCTATTTTTTTTAAGAATGCCTACTAGCGGGATGAGAAGAATAACGGATTTTATTACCATCCATGATCCATTGGGACTCCAAGGATTGAAAAAAATTTCCCATACTAAGTTAAGCATGATTAGTCCTATAAGACTAATAGTAGAGATGTAAAAAAGTTTAACTACCACTTAGCTTTTTTACTATTAAAGCCATACGTTCACCTTGTGCAAAACATATTTTTTTTTCATCATCCGTAATGCTATTTTGATGATTTTCTCCACTAACATGACTGGCCCCATAAGGGGTGCCGCCTGATAGGGTTTTTGATAAAGATGGCACGGAGTAGGGTACTCCCACTAATATCATGCCAAGATGTAAAAGAGGAAGCTGCATACTTAGCAATGTTGCTTCATTGCCACCATGCATTGAACCGGATGCAGTAAAAACAGAAGCAGGTTTATTTTCTAATGAGCCGTTCAACCACAAAGGTGACGCAGATTCGATAAAAAATTTTAATGAAGCTGACATATTTCCAAATTGTGTAGGGCTTCCCAAAATCAATCCGTCACAATTTTCAAGATCCGATAAATTAGCATATATATCCCCTTGATTGGGAATAGCATTTTCAGTCGCTTCAGTTTTTTTCGAGACCTTGGGGACTGTCCTAAGGTTAGCATTTACGCCATCTATAGAGTTAACTCCTCGGGCGATATTCTTCGCCATCTCCTTTATCGAACCATTTTTTGAATAATATAAAACGAGAATTTCTTGCATTATGACTTTTTAGCTAAGATAGAAGCAATCCCTATGTAGTTATGTGGAGAGAGATTTAAAAGATATGTTTTGTCTTCGGTATTTAAATTTAATTTAGTTATAAACTCATGTAAAGCATCTTTTGTAATATGTTGGTTACCTCGAGTGAGTTCTTTGAGTTTTTCATAGGGATTTTCAATACCATTTTTTCTCATAACTGTTTGAATTGGTTCTGCCAGAACTTCCCAGGCATTATCCAGGTCTTGATGGATCTTATCTTTATTAACAACTATTTTATTGAGGCCTTTCAAGCAAGACTCGTATGCAATGAAACCATAGGCCATGGCAAGACCAATATTTCTAAGTACTGTTGAATCAGTTAAGTCTCTTTGCCATCTTGATATGGGAAGTTTTGATGCAAGGTGATCTAAAAGAGCATTGGATAAACCCAAATTACCTTCAGAATTTTCAAAATCTATCGGGTTTACTTTATGAGGCATAGTGGAGGATCCTACTTCATTTTTAACGGTCTTTTGCGAGAAGTAACCTAGTGATATATAACTCCAAATATCCCTATTGAAATCAATTAATATGTTGTGTATTCGAAAAAGGTTATGAAAAATCTCTGCAATGAAATCATGGGGTTCTATTTGTGTAGTAAATTCATTACATTCTAAACCTAATGATTCAACAAAAGATTTCGAGAATTTACTCCAATCTATTTGAGGGTATGCAGAAAGATGGGCATTAAAGTTGCCGACAGCCCCATTCATTTTTCCAAGATACGATTGTTTTTTTAGAGTAGCTATTTGTCGATTCATCCTGTGACTAACATTGGCAAATTCTTTACCAAGCGTTGTCGGACTTGCTGTTTGCCCATGTGTTCGGGCAATCATTGTTATGTCTGCATATTTAATAGCATAATCATTGAGCTTTTTTTGCAGTTTAATAATTTCGGGTAATATAACGTTGTTTACCCCATCTTTTAGCATTAAAGCATAGGAGAGATTATTAATATCTTCAGAAGTGCACCCAAAGTGAATAAATTCTGATACCGCATGCACATCTTTATCATTTGCAAGCGTCTTTTTAAGCCAGTACTCAACAGCTTTTACGTCATGGTTGGTAGTTTTTTCTATATCTTTAATTGCTTGAGCATCGTTATCTGAAAAAGATGAAATAATGTTATGTAAAGTCTTTAATGTTGATTCAGAGAAGGATGGAACCTCTGATATTTTACTATTTTTGCTTAACGCGATTAACCAAAGAATTTCAATTTTAACTCGATGTTTTATTAGTCCATATTCACTGAATATAGGTCTTAATTTGTCAGCTTTTGCAGAGTATCTGCCGTCTATTGGTGAGATTGCATTTAGTGAAAATGTCATATTTAGCTTTATTTCCTCTTAAGGCTCTATTTTACCCTAAAAAACATAAAACTAATTTAACTCTTAATTAAAATATTAGGTAGGTATTCAATTTGGGAAAACATATTTTTTACTTTAAAATAGCGCACATACCTTGAATCATGCCAAAAATATTAGGATTTCTTAATGCTTGAAGAATACAAACAACATGTAA
>CALKDJ010000115.1 GCA_938084195.1 uncultured Methylophilaceae bacterium | reverse complement strand
ATCCCACATGGCACCCTTCGGGGCAAAAGGCCTGTCCTTTAGGTAGTTAATTGTTTTTTCATCAACCCCAACCAACCCTGCCCTAGATCCGGCCTCGATAGCCATATTACATAAGGTCATTCTTCCTTCCATACTTAGATCATCAATGACAGAGCCTGAAAATTCAATTGCATGACCTGTTCCTCCAGCAGTACCGATTTTACCAATAATATGAAGTGCGATATCTTTTGCTGTTATACAATCACCAACCTCACCATTGACATTGATTTGCATAGTCTTTAATTTCTTTACAATCAAACATTGGGTAGCAAGAACGTGTTCGACCTCCGAGGTACCTATACCCATTGCTAGAGCTCCAAAGGCCCCATGAGTACTTGTATGCGAATCTCCACATACTATGGTCATCCCTGGTAAAGTTGAACCTTGTTCAGGTCCAATAACATGAACTATGCCTTGGCGCTGATCATTCATCTTAAATTGCGTCAATTTAAATTCATCACAATTATTATCCAAGGTATCTACTTGAATCTTAGAGACAGGATCCGTAATTCCTATCTGTCTATCTGTTGTGGGGACATTATGATCAGGTACAGCTAAAATTGAATTTGAACGCCAGATTGACCTTTTTGCATTTCTTAGACCCTCAAATGCTTGTGGACTGGTTACTTCATGAATGAGGTGACGGTCTATATAAATTAAAAAGGTATCATTATCCTCTCGAATAATGTGTCTTTTAAATATCTTTTCGTATAGGTTTTCTGACATCACACATTAATCTCTAAAATTACCAAAATGCAATGGAAAGTCCTTGTGGTTTGACTTTACTAAAGTAATACATTCTTGCAAGATATCTCGCTTTGCCCCGCTAACCCTCAACTCATCACCTTGGATGGAGGCTTGTACTTTAATTTTTGCTTCTTTAATTGTCTTTATAATCTTTTTTGCAAGATCCATTTCAATGCCACTTTTGATTATAAGGTTTTGTCTAGATTTATTACCAGATACTGACTCAATTTTTTCTGCTTCCATTCTTTTTGAGCTATCAGGCTCCTTCTTCTCCATAGCTGGGAACAAAATATCCTTAATTTGATTAATTTGAAATTCTGCATCCCCACTTAAAACTATTTGCATTTCTTTCTCTAATAGCTCAACCCTAGCCGAGGTCCCTTTAAAATCATATCTATTCATTATCATTCTCATGGATACATCAACTGCATTTCGAATATTATCCATGTTGGCCTTTGAGGAAATATCAAATGAAGGCATAACTTAAGCTCCTTATTTATTTTTTATTTTATTCGCTATTCTCAATCTTAAGGCATTTAGCTTGATAAATCCGGCAGCATCTTGATGATCAAAAGCACCATCATCATCCTCGAATGTTGCAATCTCTGGATCAAACAAGGAACTATCACTATCTCTTCCAACGATTGTAATATTTCCCTTATAAAAACTTAATTTTACCCAACCGTTCACATTTATTTGAGTATGATCAATTAATTTTTGCAACGCTATTCTCTCTGGGCTCCACCAATAACCGTTATATATTAATGCAGCATACCTAGGCATAATATCGTCTTTAAGATGGGCAACCTCTCTGTCAAGTGTTAACGACTCGATGGCTCTATGAGCCCTCAAAAGAATAGTACCTCCAGGAGTTTCGTAGCAACCCCTTGCCTTCATCCCAACATATCTATTTTCTACTAAATCTAATCTTCCAATACCATGCTTTCCACCCAAATCATTCAAACTTTCTAAGATTTCATGTGGAGCTTTATTATGCCCATTCAAGTTCACAGGGTCACCGCACTCAAAACCAATAGTGATCTCCTCCGCCTCGTCTGGTGCATCTTTTGGACTTACAGACCATCTCCACATAGATTCCTCGGGAGCATTCTTTGGATCTTCTAGGTGCCTACCTTCGTATGAAATATGCAAGAGATTAGCATCCATACTATATGGACTCCCTCCAGATTTATGTTTCATCTCAACAGGAATGGCATTTTTTTCGGCAAATTTAAGTAATTTTTCCCTGCTTAAAAGATCCCATTCTCTCCATGGTGCAATAACCTTTATATCAGGATTAATAGCGTAGGCTCCCAATTCAAACCTAACCTGATCATTTCCTTTTCCTGTAGCACCGTGAGATATTGCATTACTTCCAGTCTCATCAGCAATTTCAACGAGCCTTTTCGCGATTAAAGGTCTTGCAATTGATGTTCCTAATAAGTACTCACCTTCGTAAATGGCATTTGCTCTGAACATAGGAAATACGTAATCTCTTACAAATTCTTCTCTTAGATCCTCTATAAATATCTCTTTAACCCCGGCTGACGTTGCTTTTGCTCTAGCGGGTTCTATTTCCTCCTTTTGGCCAAGATCTGCTGTAAAGGTTACCACCTCACAACCATATTCTTGTTGAAGCCATTTAAGAATTACTGAGGTATCCAAGCCTCCTGAGTATGCAAGCACAATTTTTTTAATATCTTTTATCATTTAAATTAATTTCCTAACAATAAATATTCAAGTAATGCTTTCTGAACGTGAAGCCTATTTTCCGCTTCTTCCCATACAACACTTTGATCCCCATCAATAACCTCTGCCGTGACTTCCTCTCCTCTGTGAGCAGGTAAACAATGCATAAAAATTGCATCTTTATTAGCTAATTTCATCATGTCTTTATTTACCTGCCAATCTGCAAAGTCCCTTATTCTGTCTTTCTTTTCCTCTTCAAATCCCATGCTTGTCCAAACATCAGTAGTCACTATATCTGCTCCTCTCGTTGCATCCATAGGGTCTTTAAACTCTTCGAAATGATCGTTTCCTAGGAGGCCAGCTCTTTCGATCTCTACTTCATATCCAATAGGTGTCGATACATGCACATTAAAATCTAATAATTCAGCAGCTTGAAGCCAGGTATTACAGACATTATTGGAATCTCCTATCCACGCAACAGTTTTACCCTTAATAGACCCTCTTTTTTCTATAAATGTAAAAATATCAGCCAATATTTGGCAGGGATGATATTCGTTAGTAAGGCCATTAATAACAGGCACTCTTGAATTATTTGCAAATCTTTCAATAATATCCTGTTCAAATGTCCTAATCATCACCACATCGCACATTCTAGATATAACTTGCGCCGCATCTTCAACTGGCTCTCCTCTCCCTAATTGCGAGTCTCTGGTATTTAAATATATTGCATTGCCCCCTAATTGATGCATTCCAGCCTCAAAGGAAAGTCTTGTTCTTGTACTTGCCTTCTCAAAGATCATCACTAAAGATCTATCCTCAAGTGGCCAATATTTCTCATAGGCTTTGTATTTTGATTTGATCCATTTTGTTTTTTCAAAAATAGTCTCTAACTCTGAGGAAGTTAAGTTATTAAATTCAAGAAAGTGCTTAACAGCCATTTTTAATTTTTCTCTATAAAATTGATAATCAATGTGCTTAATTTATCCACTAAAAATTGAGATTCACTCTTATTTATAATTAGTGGAGGCAACAACCTAATAACATTATCAGCAGTTACATTTATTAATAGCTTTTCCTCTAAAGCTATTTGAATTAAATCATTACATGGAATAGATAACTCAATACCTAACATCAGCCCTATGTGTCTAATTTTTTTAACCAGTTTATACCCCTGAAGGTTTTTTTCTAGTTCTTTAGCTATAAAATCCCCTTGGGTAATTGCATTCTCCTTAAGAGACTCTTTTTTAATAGCTTTCAGTGTTACTAATGAAGATACACAAGCTAACGGATTCCCTCCAAATGTTGATCCATGTTTTCCTGGGACCATTAGATTAGATGTTTTTTTATTAGTTATGCAAGCACCAACGGGTACTCCAGACGCTAATCCTTTTGCAAGAGTTACTACATCGGGTTTAATTTTACTGTGCTGAAACGCAAACCATTTCCCTGTTCTACCAATCCCACATTGAACTTCATCGAAAATTAAAAGCCAATTATTGATATCACAAATTTTTCTAAGATTAGAAAGATAGCTGCTCAAGTTTTTAGGTATATTGATCCCGCCTTCGCCTTGAATTGGTTCTAACATTATGGCTACAATATTATTTTTTTGATTCGCAATCTTTTGAATTGAAGCAATATCATCATAAGGAACTCTAATAAATCCAGGCATTAAGGGTTCAAAACCAGCTTGAGCCTTTCTACTTCCAGTTGCAGACAAGGTGGCCATGCTTCTGCCGTGCCATGCTTTATCCATTACTATAATGTCAGGTGAATGGATCTTTTGTTTATGGCCATGAAGTCTTGCAATTTTAATTGCTGCTTCATTTGCTTCGCATCCTGAATTACAGAAAAAAGCTGAAGATAATTGGGAAAGACCTGCTAATTCTTCTGCCAATAAGGATTGTTCCTCTATATTGTAATAATTAGATACATGAATTAACTTGGATACTTGCTGAGTCAAAGCTTTAACAAGCGCTGGATGATTATGGCCTAGTGTATTAACAGCTACACCAGAAAGTGCATCAAGATATTTTTTTCCATGTTTATCGAACAGCCACACTCCTTCTCCTTTCTCAAAAGAGACAGGAAGTCTGTTGTAAGTATTTAATAAATTATTATTTTTTAAATTCATAATTAGAAACAAAAACGGCGACTTAAAGCCGCCGTTAGAAAATTAGGTGGCTTTATAAACCAAGTAATGCACGATGTGACAAACCATTTGTCATTAAAAGTAACATTGGTATGGATAATAATGTATTTGTTCTTGATGCTAATAAAGCAACTCTTCTTGCCTTACCTTTCTCCTCATCAGTTGCTTTTTTCATACCTAAAACCTTTTGTTGGTTTGGCCATATAAGCACCCAAACATTAAACAACATAATGGTTCCGAACCAAGAACCTAAACCGATTGCCTCATATCCGTTTTGTAATAAAAATGCATCTGAGAAGTTTGCGCCAAGTAATGCTGCTCCAGCAAGCCATGTTGCTAATGCTGCCCATCTAAACCACAACAATGCAAGGGGAGCTACATGCTTAGTTATTCCACCAGCACTTCCATCAGCTGCTGCAGCTTTTAAGGCTGGGACTTGAACAAAGTTAAAGTAATATAAAAGTCCAATCCAAGCAATACCAGCAATAGCATGGAACCATCTCAGGATGCCATAATAAATAGACGCTGGGGAGGAGGCCAAAGCAAATATAACTATTACACTAAGAATTACACCAGCAATGATAGTGCCCTTAATTGAATCCAGTGGATTGTTCATATTTAAATATCCTTTTATATAACTCTATAAATTTTAAAGATATGATTATACTTAAACTTGTATAATTAATATACTCCAAATCAATTTATTTTAAATATGCCAAAACTCCAAAAAGGCTTCCTTTGGA
This sequence comes from uncultured Methylophilaceae bacterium, assembly GCA_938084195.1. The sequence goes on along the minus strand of CALKDJ010000115.1, from coordinate 4,723 downwards.
TGCTCATAGCCACATTATTTTTTTCCATCATGGGAGCATCGGTAAAATTAGGAAGTGAAAATTTCTCTCCAGTTGAGTTAGTGTTTTATCGCTCTGCCGTAAGTTTATTTTTTATTATCCTAATCATGAAAAGGAATAGTGTGGCATTTCATACAGATTTCTTGAAGCTTCATATGAAAAGATCTTTAGTAGGTTTTTTCTCCCTTATCTTATTTTTTTATGCGATTACCCATCTCCCGCTAAGTACAGCAATATCATTAAACTATACATCCCCACTGTTTGTAGGACTTTTATTACCCTTTATTCTCAAGAGGAAGCTTAATTTTAAAAGTTTCTTAATGATTTTAATTGGATTTATAGGAGTATTTTTTATACTAAAACCATCTTTCCATAATCAAAGCTTAATTGCAGGTTGTGTAGGTATTCTTTCAGGTCTTGGGGCGGGAGGAGCGTACCTTTATGTAACCCAATTAGGTCAACTCAAGGAGCCTGATGCTAGAACAGTATTTTTCTTTACGCTTATATCGACATTAGGCTCAGGTATGCTTCTATTAAATCAAGATATACACATTCCAGTAATATCTGATTTTTATATACTTTTATGTCTTGGAGGATCAGCAACAATCGCTCAAATTGCAATCACCAGAGCATATCGTGTTGGAAATACTTTGGGTAATGCTAGCCTTTCTTATTTAACTATAATTTTTTCAGCACTTATTGGAGTTTTATTCTTTAAGGAAATGATTGATTTTTTTAGCATAGTAGGAATGCTTCTTATCATAGGGAGTGGAATTTTCGTTTCCATAAAACAATCAAGGTTCAAGTAACCCACATCGAATCGCAATTAAAGCAATCTCAGCCGAATTATTTGCATTTAATTTCTGTTTAATATTATATAGATGTGTTCCTACTGTTCGTGGGCTTAGGCAAATTGTTTCTGCAATTTCATTAGTACTTTTTCCCTTAGCGAGCGCAATAAAAACTTCAAACTCTCTATCTGATAAAACTTCAACTGGATTATTCTCTCCGGATAACTGGGTTATTGCCATTTGTTGGGCAATGGATGACTCTAGGTATTTTGTACCTTTTTGAACTGACCTTATGGCCTTAATAAGTTCTTCTGCAGCACTTCTTTTTGTTAAATAGCCTAAAGCACCTGCGTTTAATGCTCTCTTTGGATGTACCGAATCTTCGTGAGCAGAAAGTACAAGAATTTTTGCATTTTTATCATGAGCCAATATCCTTTCAATAGCTTCTAATCCTCCTATACCTGGCATAGTTATATCCATAATAGTGATATCAGGATTATGTTCTTTGTAAGATTTAATACCTGCTTCGCCAGACTCTGCCTCAGCTATTACATCCATATCTTGCTCTGAGTCTATAAGCATTTTAAATCCCATTCTCACCACTGAATGATCATCGACCAATAAAACTTTCATGTTACTCATAGAGCTCCTATATATCCAATGGGATAGAAATATTAATTGACGTACCCTCTCTTTTCACACTTTTAATAGAAATATTTCCATTTAAAGCTTTAACTCTCTCTTGCATACCAATCAAACCAAATTGCTTTGTTTTATCTAATAATTTAGTATCAAAACCAATCCCGTCATCTGTAAAATTTAATTTTAGGTCTTTTTTAGTATGATTCAAGCTTATTGTTATGTTTTTTGCATTTGCATGTTTAAAACAGTTATTCATTGCCTCTTGAATAACACGATAAATATTAATATTTATGATTTCGCCCAAATGATCAAGCTTATCCCCTACATTTAAATCAATATTAATTTCTTTATTTTGGGTCTGGTAATTACTTATCATATCTTTTAATGTCTCACTTAAACCAAGGTTATCTAAAGCCCCAGGCCTAAGCTGTCTTATAATGCTATGCATCCCGTCATAGATTTGATTTGCCGCAGATGTTACCGAGTTTGCAGCCTCCTCAATGTCATTATTCTTTCCTTTTGTGCGGTTCGTTATATTTGCTGCAAATATCTTTATAGCTGAGACATATTGACCTAATTCATCATGCAACTCCCGAGCTAGGCTTCTGCGCTCATCTTCAATATGATCTTGTATGATGGCAGTTAATTCTCTATTTTGTCTCAATTCCTTTTGTGATTTTTTGGCCAGCAATTTCTCCGAAAGGTCTCTCATACTAACAATATCTCCAATTATTTTATTGGTTTTTGTATCAATTAACGGGGATGCCGAAATTGATACATCAATTAATTTACCGTCTTTAGTTAATCTTTTACTTTCATAGTTAGTTATTGATTTTTCTTTCTTAAAAATTGTGAGCAGTTTTTGAAAATCCTTTTTAAGATCTGATGGAACAATTATTTCTGCTGATTTACCAATAATTTCGTCTCTTTTATAACCAAATATAGTCTCCGCAGAATGATTCCAAAAAGAAATTTTTAAATTTTTATCATGCATAATGATTGCATCCGCCGTTTGTTCTGCAATAGATGCGAGTCTTTGATTTTCATTAACTTTTGCTTCAAGTGAATCGCCCATTTTATTAAAGTTATTAGAAATAGAGTTAAATTCTGGTAATTCAAATTTTGGTAACCTTATATTCAAGGATCCACTACCCATTGATTCGATTGCTTTTAGCATTGGCTTGATTGGTTCGAGCCATCTTCCCAAGAGGAAGTAAATAAAAATATTGATCATAATCAAACCAAGGATTGCTATATAAAAAAGTCTGCTCATCTCAACCCAGGCTTCTTTGATTGTACCAATTGGGCTAGTCTCTACAATAAGCCTTCCAAATCTTATGAGGCGACTATTAATATTAGGTTCTGGAGCTAAAAACTTAACAAACCACTTTGGGGGATGCGTATTTTTTCGGTAAGTACTCTCCGGCGATTTATAAAGTAATTTACCTTGAAGGTTATATAACGAAATTCTATTACTTCGAACATAACCTAAATCCTCAAGAAATCTCTGCATGACTATATGCGTATCACCCCAATCTGGATTCTGAACTGAGCTTATAATAACTGAATCCAAAAGCTGTAAAGTTACTTTATTCGCTGCCTCAACTCCCTCATCAATAGATTGTTTAGAGGCAAATATAAGAATGATACTCAAAACTAATATGAATGAGACCATGATCATGGATATTAAAACGTTAAGTCGAAGTCTTAAAGGCATTATATTTATCTAGATTTATTTTATTTTTCTCAGTGAATACTTGTATCATAAGCCTTTAATATTATACAAGTGCAAAAAACATTATTTTTACATTTACGTTAAAGACTAAATAAATGTTTTATTTTTTTATCAGTCTTCTTTATCATCTGTAAGAGTAATATTAAATTTAAGGTAACTATTAAATGGGTATCGAGTCTATTAATAATGAAGGAAGAGTATTTAATCCAAGTGATGAAACAGTAAATACAGCCAATGTATCAGGTATGGATAGTTACAAAGTTATTTGTAATAAATTTACAAATAACTATGAAGAAAGCTGGGGAGAATTGGCCCGTGAGCTTTTATTATGGGATAAACCATTTACAAAGATTCTAAATGAAGACAAAGCTCCTTTTTACAAATGGTTTGAAGATGGAAAAATAAATGCCTCATATAATTGCTTAGACAGGCATCTAAAAAAACAACCTAATAAATTAGCATTTATTTTTGAGGGTGATGATGGTTTAATCAAAACTATTACCTACAAGGATCTTTATCATAAAGTTTGCGAGTTTGCCAACGGACTCAAAACTTTTAGCTTAGATGTTGGTGATAGAGTTATCATTTATCTTCCTATGACTATTGAGGCGGTAATTGCTATGCAGGCATGCGCACGCATAGGTCTGACTCATTCTGTCATATTTGGTGGTTTTTCCTCCAAAAGTATTCAAGAGAGAGTGATTGATGCTGAAGCGAAGCTCATTATTACTGCAGACTATCAATTTCGCGGCGGGAAAAAAATACCACTTAAAACTACAGTTGATGATGCAATTGCTATGGGGGGATGTACAACTGTTCAAAATATTATTTCCTTACAAAGAACTGAAGAGAATATTAGTCTAAATTCAGATGATATTTTATGGTCTGATTTAATCAAAAATCAAAAAGATGAATGTGATCCAGTTTTTGTGGATGCCGAACATCCTTTATTTATTTTATATACCTCTGGATCAACAGGCACACCTAAAGGCGTTCAACACTCAACTGCAGGCTATCTTCTTCATGCAATGAATACTTCCAGGTGGACTTTTGATTTAAAAGATGATGATATTTATTGGTGTACAGCTGATGTTGGTTGGATAACTGGTCACAGCTATGTGACTTATGGTCCAACTGCTATGGGTGCTACACAAGTAATCTTTGAAGGTGTCCCAACATATCCAGATGCAAGTCGGTTTTGGCAAATCATTGAAAAACACAAAATCAGTATATTTTACACCGCACCTACAGCTATCAGGGCACTTATAAAGGCGTCTGAAGTAGATCCTGAAACTCACCCAAAACATTTCAACTTAGCATCCTTAAGATTGTTAGGGACAGTTGGGGAGCCTATTAATCCAGAAGCTTGGATGTGGTATTACAAAGCAGTTGGTAATGAAAAATGTCCGATTGTTGATACATTTTGGCAGACAGAAACAGGTGGGCATGTAATTACTCCTTTACCAGGAGTAACTCCCTTAGTTCCAGGTTCTTGCACGCTTCCATTTCCTGGAATAGATATTGATGTTGTTGATGA
>CALKDJ010000114.1 GCA_938084195.1 uncultured Methylophilaceae bacterium | reverse complement strand
AAATACATCTACCCAAACAACCGGTCCTAAAATTACTAGAATGATGGCAGTGAGTAACCCTGCTGATCCACCAATCACAGCACCCTTCGTGGTTAAATTTTTCCAATAAATAGATAGAAGAAGAATAGGAAAGTTGGTACTGGCCGCAATAGCAAATGCTAAGCCAACCATAAATGCCACATTTTGACTTTCAAAAATAATACCGAGAAAGATTGCTAGTAAGCCTAATGCAATAGTAGCAATTTTCGAAACTTGCATCTCTTTTTTTTCATTTATTTTCTTATGATTGAAAACATTTGCATATAGGTCATGTGATATTGCTGATGCACCAGCAAGAGTTAAGCCTGACACAACTGCTAATATCGTCGCAAAAGCAACTGCAGATATAAAGCCTAACAAAAGATCTCCACCAACAGCATGTGCTAGGTGAATAGCAGCCATATTACTATTTCCAATTAGATCACCTGACTCATTTAAGTAGCTCATATTTTGCGAGACAAGTATGATGGCTCCAAAACCTATTATAAAGGTTAAAATATAAAAATATCCTATAAAGCCAGTCGCATAAACAACAGATTTTCTTGCTTGAATGGCGTCTTTAACTGTAAAAAATCTCATAAGAATATGAGGAAGTCCAGCAGTACCAAACATAAGAGCTAATCCTAATGAAATAGCCGATATAGGATCTGATATTAATCCACCAGGAGCAAGAATAGCTTCACCTTTTGGATGAATATTAATGGCTGCATTAAAAAAAGCATTAAGACTAAAATCAAACTGTAATAATACTAATATCGCAATCAATGTTGCTCCTGACAACAATAAAACAGCTTTGATTATTTGGACCCAAGTTGTTGCTAACATTCCACCAAAAGCTACATAAAGAACCATTAAACCACCAACGGTCATAACAGCAATGAAATATGGTAACCCAAATAATAGCTCAATAAGCTTTCCTGCACCGACCATCTGAGCTATAAGATACAAAATAACCGTGAAAAGTGATCCACATGCCGCGAGAATACGAATAGGTTTTTGATTTAAACGAAAAGAAGCAACATCCGCAAAACTAAATTTACCAAGGTTTCTTAAGGGTTCAGCAATTAAGAGAAGGATGATTGGCCACCCAACTAAAAAACCTATTGAATAAATTAAACCATCAAAACCAGTTAAAAAAACGAGACCTGATATTCCAAGAAAAGAAGCTGCTGACATAAAGTCACCAGATATAGCTAATCCATTTTGAAATCCAGTAATATTTCCACCAGCTGTATAAAAGGTTTTTGCATTCTGTGTTTTTTTGGATGCCCAGTAAGTTATATATAATGTAAAACCTACAAATAAAACAAACATTAAAATAGCGATAATATTCATGGCGACTAACTGAAATCCTTTATCATCATTTTTTTAATTTATTAACCATAGGTTCAATTTTCCAATTGGCAAAAAAAACATATAAAAAGGTAATGAAAAAAATATGAAGAATTAGTATAAAACCTAAAGCAACTCCTATGGAGAGTGAGTACCCATCAATTAATTGCCCAAATATAGAAGGCTTAAAAGCAATTATAGAGATAAAGCTGAAATAGGGAATAATTGTTAGTAATAACAATAAAATTACTATTAATTTTCTTGAAGCTAATAAACTTTTATATTCTTTTTGTTCGGTTTGTAACATAAGCTAAATAAGCTTACATCATTACATTTAAAAAACCTATTACGAAAAGAGGAATTTGTAATCCAAAATTTACTAAAATAGCCTTATCTTTTAAAATAATTCCTGAAAAAGTCCACCCAATAACACCAATACCATGAAATATAATATTCACCGGATAAATATTTAGATTTGTAAGTAATATACCAATGAGTACAAAAAATGTACTAAACCATTTAAGGTTTTTTTTTAAAAGATTCATTTTTCCATTCCTAAGTTGAGATTAATTTTCACTTGTAATGTCACGCGAATATATTTTATGTTGAACATCTAACAATTCACTATCAATTCTATTTGCAATAATAATATCTGTATTTTTTTTGAATAATTTTAGATTATCAGTGACCTTAAATCCATTTATCCTTTTCTTTTTTAAACCTGGTTCATATATAAGAATTTCTATATTTTCATTTTGAATTTTTTTAATTACTCCAAAGATTGCAGACTCTCTATAATTATCGGAGTTACTCTTCATAATTAATCTGTACACCCCCATGAGCTTGGGTTTCTTTTTTAAAATTTCTGAAGCGATAAAGGCTTTTCTTGTCTCATTACCGTCAACGATGGCTTTAATAATATTGTTTGGAACATTTTGATAATTTGCTAGAAGTTGTTTAGTATCCTTGGGAAGACAGTAACCACCATAACCAAATGATGGATTGTTGTAATAATTACCTATCCTATTATCTAGACATACACCATTAATAATATCTTGACTGTTCAGTTTATTTTTAGCTGCAAATGAATCAAGTTCATTAAAAAAGGTTACTCTCATTGCGAGAAAGGTATTAGAGAAAAGTTTAATGGCTTCTGCTTCATTAGAGCTTGTATAAATAGTGTCAACGTTATCTTTCAAACAACATTGAGAGAATACTTGGGCAATTTTTTTGCCAATTATTTTTTTACTACCAATTACTATTCTTGATGGATATAGACTATCGTGAAGAGCCTGCCCCTCTCTTAAAAATTCTGGTGAAAAAATAATTTTTTGATAATTGAATTCTTTTCTAATTTTTTTGGTATAACCAACTGGTATTGTTGATTTTATAAGTATCGGTATCTTATGATTTATAGATAATATTTTTTTTATAGTCCATTCTATAGATAAAGTATTAAAAAAATTAGAAGATGGATCATAGTCAGTAGGAGTGGCTATGATAACTAGATCAGAATTCTTATATGCTTGGATGTAATTGGTTGTTGCTCTAATATTAAGCTTAACAGACTTTAGGTAGGCAGATATGTAAGGATCTTTTATTGGCGATTCTTTTCTGTTAACCTGCGCAACTTTTCCTTTTATTATATCGATCAGGATTACTTCATGGTGTTGGGCTAGTAATACCGCATTTGCTAATCCAACATAACCAATACCCACGATTGTTATCTTCATTATAAATTTAATCTAATAATTGTTTAAATAATATTTCCTCACACTTCTTCCATGTCCATTTTTTAATTGAGTATTGCTGAATATTTTTTTTGGATAACTTGATAGATTTATAAATATTTTCTTTTAAATCATTACCAAGGTATCCATCTTTATTGCTTCTTACTAAATCTTTGGGCCCAGTTACGTTATAACCAACAACCGGTAGGCCATTACATAATGCCTCAATAATGACTATCCCAAAGGTATCTGTTTTACTTGTAAAGCAAAAAACATCATTTTGAGAATAATAATTGGCTAATTCGGTACCGAACTTGTAACCCGGAAACGTAATGGATTTATATTTTTTCTTTAACCTTTTTAATTCTGGACCGTCTCCAATGATGGTGATGTCAAAATCTTTATTTAATTCACATAGCGCTTCTAAATTTTTTTCTTTACTTATCCTTCCAACACTCAGGACCTTAATTTTACCATGATCAGTATTTTTTGAAACAGTTTTGATTAGTGAAGAAGAAACACCCCGCGTCCAAAGAACAAGATTTTTGAATCCTTTATTTTTTAAATCTTCTAAACATGATGAAGATGGTACTAATATTGCTCTACTTTTCTTATGAAATAATTTCATTAAACCATAACCAAAATTAATAGGGATTTTTAGATAAATATTTAAATATTCTGGAAATTTTGTGTGATATGCAGAGGTAAAGGGAAGCTTATTGAACTTGCAGTATATTCTTGCAACGAGTCCAATCGGACCTTCTGTCGCGATATGGATATGAGTAGGTTTGATTTTTTGTATAGCTTTATAAACTTTTATGGGTTCGCAACAGATTTGAATTTCTGGATATGCATTAATAGATTTCCACTTAAATATACCAGGATGAATTAAATTGATCTTTTTATTTGTGACATTAAGGATATTTTTATATGTTGTTGACACTCCATTTACTTGCTCAAAAGTGTCTGTAGCTATGATGATTGAATTCATAGCTTCTATATTGATAAATTTTTATGACAATAAATTTACATTATGACAATTAGATTAATACATAATTTTTAAGTTATTAATCTAAAGAAAATACAGAAATGTAATCACCTTGTTTAAAGCCCATAATTTTATTTCCACCTGACACAACAGCTATGTATTGTTTACCATCGATCACATAGGATATGGGGGGAGCATTTACTCCAGCGTCTATAGAAGTTGTCCATAATATTTCTCCTGTCTTAGCATCACTTGCGTTGAAACGACCATTACCCTCACCAAAAAAAACTAAATTGCCCTTTGTTGCAAGGGTGCCACCTAGCATTGGTTGATCCGTTTTTTGTTGCCAGATAATTTTACCTGTTGATAAGTTTAGTGCAGATAGGACGCCCCATTGATCATCTTGTGTTGGTTCAGAACTTGTATATTTAATAATATTATTACCAATATTTTTTTCATTAAGGGTATATTTTATGGGTGCATGAATGCCAGAAATATAAGCAAGATGCAGGTCGATATTCATGCTTACTGGCGACCAATTGGAGCCACCTAAAATACCAGGATATATTATGGTGCCCTCTTCAGTTGCCTCAGCGAACATATTTTTTTGTGGAACAAAGGGCTCTGACTTAAGCAGGAGTTCGCCAGTATCTCTATTATGTATATAAAACCACCCAGTTTTTCCTGCCTGTCCCACCGCGGGAATTACCTTACCCTTATGTAAGGTATGAAAAATTACTGGAGGACTTGCGACATCATATCCCCAGATGTCATGAGGTACTTGTTGATAAAACCATTTAAGCTTCCCTGTGTTTGCATCTAGCGCTACTAATGAAACGGTATATAAATTGTCCCCTGGCCTGCTATCGCCACTCATTTGCGGGGATGGGTTGCCAGTCCCAAAGAATAAAGTATTAGTATCTTTGTCGATGGCAGGGGTGGTCCAAGCTGAACCTCCCCCATATTTTGCTGCATCAGGATATTTTTCTAAATGATCTCTTTCATATTGTAAATCTCTGTTTAATACTTCCCCATCTTTTGTATAGTTACTAAAATCACCTTCCCATCCTTCCTCCGGAATGGTGTCAAACTGCCATATTTTTTTCCCAGAGTAAATATCATATGCGGCTAGAAAACCAGGCCGGCCAAATCTTCCAGCAACACCTACCACAGATGCTAGGGGAGCATCTTTACCAGCATCATCTAAATGAAGCCCATAGCCTACCCCGGTAATACCTATAATTACTTTATTTTCATAGACTACCGGTGCCATGGAGATACCAACCCCAGTGCCACCACTTACTTTTCTTTTTTGATTTGGGTCTTCATTATTTAATGCGGTAATTGTTTCTGTCTGGACAACATTATTTACCACATTGATATCCCATAATTTTTCCCCAGTTTTACTGTCTAGAGATATCAGTCTTGCATCGACTGTACCCATAAATAGTTGTCCGTTATGTATTGCAAGTCCTCGATTAGATGGCCCACAACACATTTTCCAGTCACGATTTCGATTATGCTCATACCTCCATAGTACTTTTCCAGTCTTTGCGTTCATGGCAATGACATGGTTAAAGGGCAAAGATACGTACATGACTCCTTCATGCACGATGGGAGTTGATTGAAAAGTTGCCTTTATGCCAGTTTGGTGTTGCCATGCGAGTTTCAGGCTGCCAACATTCTTATCATTGATCTCATCAATAACTGCATAACGTTGATTGGTTAAATCTTTTCCATAGGATGACCAATCTTGATCGGATGGCTTACAACCCATTAAGCAAACAATCAAGGTAAATAGAAAAATTTTATAAAGACGCATAACTATACATAGGTAGATATTGGTATATTAAGCACACTTATTTTATCAGCAACACTTTTTAATTCTTTCTCAGATAGCCTTTCAATTTTTGCGGTTATTTTTTGCTCAGTTGGTCTTGCCAGACTATACAAATGAATACCTTTTAATTTCTTTTCATAATTTTTTAGAAATGAAATATATTGATCGATACTTTTTTTGGAGGGCAATTCGTCATTAATTTTAATCACACATGTTTGGATGATGGTGGGGGAAATATCTAAACATGATTCAATATTTTTCTTGGTTGCATTAAGGCTTGGATTAATTTGATTAATCATTTTTATGTCATCATTATCAACGCTATCAATTTTAAACCATACTTCTTTTGGTGTTTGATTAATAAGACTCCAGGCATTTCGCACAGACTGGTCGGACATGTAGCTTCCATTAGTTATTAAACGAATGGTAATCAGATTATTTAATTTAAATTCATTTATAGCTGTGATGACTATATTAATTACCTCTTCAAATTCTTTCGCTGCCGTAGGCTCCCCATTTCCTGAAAAGGCAATGTCTTTTAAAAGAGTATCAGGTGGAGCATGATTGCCTAAGAAATTATTTTGGGTAATTTCATGAAGCCAAAAAAAGAGTTCTTCTTTTAGTAACTTAGTATCTATTGACTCAGGTTTTCCTCGAGTTAGGTTGGGAATTTCACAATAAATACATTGCCAGTTGCATGCATTATTCGTATTAAGATTGATGCCTAGAGATAGACCGCCCGCCCTTCTGGATAAAACTGGGTAGATATATTTTTTATCAAAAATCTTACGATCATGATTGAGGATACTTAATGTTGCCATGCGCTAATAATCTATAACAATGTATTTTTATATGATACTTGATTTATTTGTAATCCACATTGATTGATAAGCCTTAAGTATCAAAACTTCATGCGTACTACTTAATGGATTTCCAGAAATTAAATCAGCCCACATATCAGTTTCAATAAGATTTAGGTCAGAAAGTTGGATGGATACTTCTTTATTTGAAATATTATGGATAGCAAATATACTTTGATCACGGTCTAAACTTTGACGCCATAGCGCTAAAGTGTCATTACCTAAATTAAGGGTAAATTGAGTGGCATTGGGATGAAATGCGGGTTGTTCTTTTCTTAATTTAATCAATCTTAATAATTCTTGGTAAATTCTGGAATGATGATTATCTTCTGAGAGTTTTTGAATAAGGTTATCCATGGACCATTGATGTCGATTAATCGCCCTATTATGCCCGCTATGCTCTAACTTTTGATAATCATTTTCTGTACTAAGCAGGCTGTTAATATAAAAGGCAGGAATGCCTTCAAGGGCTAACATAATAGTATGTGCAGCAATAAATCTTTCTTCTTGAAACCCATCATCATTATCATCGACATGAAATTTTAGTGCATCAAACAAAGCAATATTCATTTCATAAGGACGTTCACTTCCTTCGGTAGAACGATAGGATATTTTTCCTCCTGCTTTTTCAATATTGCTTGCTAATTGATCAACCTCTGAGATCGATAAAATTTGTTCTACCGGTCTTAGACCAATACCATCATGACTAGCTATAAAATTGAAATAAGTTGTTCCAAACATTGCCGGTGGCATTGCCATTAGCCATTGTTTTATTTTTTCTGATTTACCATTTAATAGGGTAAATATAATAAGAGGAGGTAGCGCAAAATTATAAACAAGATGGGCTTCGTTGCGGTTACCAAAATAAGACAAATTTTCTCTATTAGGAATATTGGTTTCAGTAATCAAATAAATCTCATCAGAATAAAAATCAATGAGAGTTCTTATTAAACGAATGATTTCATGGGTTTGAGGAAGGTTGATACATTTGGTACCTAACTCTTTCCAAATAAATGCTATTGCATCAAGCCTAAATATTTTACTACCATGATCGAGATAGGTACGAGTAATGTCAATCACCTCGAGCAATACATCTGGGTTCGAGAAATTCAGATCAGGTTGATCATGGCTAAAGGTGGACCATACAAGTTTTTTCCCATTGAGTGTTTCCACCTCTTGGAGCAGTGGGCTTGTCCTTGGTCTTGTAACTTCTGAAGTATCCGTATTTGGTTCAACTGATATAAAATAATGTTGTCCAGGATTCTTATTACTTTTAAATTGATCGAACCATTGACTTCTGGATGATACGTGATTAATGACTAAATCAGTCATCAGCTTATATTTGGTGGCAATAGTCTCAATATCTTCCCATGACCCAAAAGCATCATTAATATTTTTAAAATCAATAACTGCAAATCCATCATCGGAGCTGTAGGGAAAATAGGGAAGTATATGTACGGAATTTATATAGTCATCGACATAAGTATTTAAAAATTTTTGGAGGCTTTGAAGCGGTATTTTTTCTTTCTCTACAATGCTGTTAGCATAAGTTATCAATATAATATCCTGCTGATTCCACTTAGTTTCATTGGGGTTTGGGCTAATAGGAAGATGATTTTTAAAAAAAATCTTTATTATGTCTTCGGTTAATTTTTCATTATCTTGATCTTGATATATTTGATTGAGATGATGAAGAATTTTTGCATTTAATTCGCCATAAGGTGCGGGCTTATCCATTTTTTAGGAGTGTTCTTTCATATCCAGTTTTACAGCATGCATTATTTCCTCACCTAATTCTGGACATGCACTATTCACTCTTGTCCAACTGGGTATAAAGGGAGTTTCCATGGGGTGCTCTAAAAAATGTGATCCAGCATTCATAATATTTTCTGCAAATAGCTCCACTGCTTTTTCTTCTTCATGAATATCAAAAGAAAGCCCATTCATTTTTGCATCATTATTATAAGTTTCTACAAAATCTAATGCGATACGAAAGTAGGTTGCTTTTATTGACCGAAAGGTCTCGTTGTTAAATACAAGGCCTGTGGTTGCAAGTTTTCTGAAGATGGATTTACTGATATCAATCGACATTTTTGACAATCCTTTGCTTGCATCTGCCTCACTTAACTCTTGATGCTTATGATCGTATTTATCAGCAATATCTACTTGGCATATTCTATTATTGGCATAATTTCTATTCATTTCAGACAATACTCCAATTTCTAAACCCCAGTCACTAGGTATTCTGATGTCATTTAACACTTCGGTCCTAAGAGAAAATTCCCCAGATAAGGCATATCGGTAACTATTTAAGTACTCTAAATAATCATTAGCAGGAAATATTTTCATTAATGAACGAATTAAAGGCGTTACGAGTAATCGACACACTCGACCATTAATTTTATTTGTGGAAACGCGTGAGTAATAGCCTTTGCAAAATTGGTAATTAAAATTTGGATTTGCCACAGGGTAAATTAAACGGGCGAGTAAATCTCGGGTATAGGTTACGATATCACAATCATGAAGGGCAACTGACTCTACTTGATTGTCGGCTAAAAGGTAACCAAAGCAGTACCAAACATTTCTGCCTTTTCCCATTTCTTGAGGCGCTAATTTAAGTTTTTGTAGTTTTTTATCTAGCGCTTTTAATCTTGGCCCATCATTCCATAAAACAACATGTTCTTGAGGTAATTTCGAAAAATAATTTAAGGCATCTCTATATTCATATTTCGTTGCACGGTCAAGACCAATAACAATTTGATGTAAATATTTTACATCTTTTAATTCCTTCACAATATTACCCAATGCTGGCAAGAGTAGCTCGGAATATAATGAGGGAAGAACGAGCCCCATTGGTCTTACTTTTGAAAAGGCGAGCAGTTCTTTTTCTAGGCTCTCAGTATCTTGAACTCGAAGATTATGAAGATTTGTAATAATGCCGTTTTGGTAAAAATCACTCATTGTTCATCCAATATATTAATTATTGCCTCATTCCAACCTTTTGGCCCAATTGCATCTGTAATGATTAAAGATGCATGCCCATTTATATTTGGGGGCAGTTTTTTTGGGTGCCTTACGATTATCGCTTTGTCGGCACAGTCCAACATATTAATATCATTTTCACTATCACCCAATCCTATGGTCGTAATTTTCACTTTTGCGATACTTTCATACCTTTTTTTGACCCATAATAGTGCATCTCCTTTATTTTTTGCGCTTGAGATGGTCAGAAATCTTCCTCCTTGGGCAGCTGTTAAATTATTTTGTTGCAAAAGCTGTTTAAAAATAATGAGGTTTTGCGTACTATCTTTCCAAATAAGAGGTTCAGTAAATTCTCTGCGATAAGCTCTTTTACTGGCATGGATATCTAATCCAGTTTCTTTTTGAATACCTTTCGGTCCAAGGTCATAAAAGGATATAAAAGAAAAACGTTTTTTTAAATCTTGCAATAAATTACTTATTTCAGAGTGGCTTGTACCCAGACTTACTTTGTTGTCCTCAAAATATATTCCAGACCCATTTTCGTATATAAATGGATCATGATTGCTGAGTTCTTTTCTAATAACTATCATCTCGTCATAGGTTTTACTGCTCGATAGTATTAGAGGAATCTTTCTTTTTCTTATAAGCTGTAATGCAGGCAAAGCCTCTTTAAAAGAATAAGTATTGTGATCGAGAAGTGTTGCATCTAAGTCAGAAAATATGAGTAACATATGATTTAATTTGATGAATAGGTGTCTTCAGTAAACTTCCATGTTCTAGTGATATTAATGAGGTCTACTTCTTTTTGCATTTTTGGTGAAAATACTGCATAGGGTTCACCTAATCTTACAATTTTAATAGCGGCCTCATCTAACTCTTTATTTCCCGAGGTTTTATTAATAATAATTTCTTTAATGTTTCCTTCTTTATTCAAACTCACAGTCAGCCTCAAAGCACCAAGATTTCCTGCTTTTGCTGATTCAGGGTAATTAAGTGCTCCAATACGCTCAACTTTTTGTCGCCATGCTTCAAAATATAATCGGTATTCATAATCCTTAGTACTAGCAGAAATAGTTTTTACTCTATTTGTACTTAATTCTTTTCTTGGCGATAAGTCTAAATTTCCTAAATTAGATATTAATTCTGATGTACTAATAATTTCTGTTTCTTCTTCAGTGGCTGGAATAGTATTTTCTGATATTGCTAAGTCTTCTTCAGTGGCTGGAATAGTATTTTCTGATATTGCTAAGTCTTCTTCAGTGGCTAATAGTTTTTTGGTTGGGATTGATTCTTGAGCAGGAATTTTTACAATAACCTCCTCTTTAAAAATTATTTCTTCTTTTGGTTCTTCTTCAATAATTTCGCTTGTATTTAGCGTGCTAGATGGTTCGATAATTACAGATTCTTTTTTTGGCTTTTCAATGATAATTAATTCGATATCACTTTGGATTTTATTATAACCATCACTGTTAATATTAAAGTTACCATATATAACAAAGGTAATATGTATTATCAGAGAGATAAGAATTGCAATGGTGAAATGAATATGGCTAAAAGGTTCATTCATCATATTTAATGTCATTGCAATAGTGTAACAACTTTAGTTTGAATATTTGCGAAGCTACCATTACTCATAAAGATTATTTGATCCTCATTTTGTTGGTCTTGAGCAATCTTATTTGCTAATAAATCAATATTATCAGAGACTATAACATTTTGAGAATGTGCAAAGAGTTCTTTAGCGTTCCACGAAAGATTATTCGCGTAGCAATATACTTTATCAGCATCTTTTAGACTCTTTATTAATTCTTTTTTCATAGATCCTAATTTCATGGTGTTTGATCGTGGTTCAATAACTGCGATAATTCTCCCTTTAAGCTTTGTCTTTTTTATACCTGCTAGGGTCGTCATTATTGCTGTTGGATGATGTGCAAAATCATCATATAAATTAATCCCGTTATCATAAGATGCAATTTTTTCCATACGCTTCTTTACCCCTTTAAATAGGGAAAGTGCTTCAATAGCATTTTCAGGAGTTATACCGACATGCTTTGCAGCGGCTATAGCTGCAAGCGCATTGCTGGCATTATGATGACCTATTAGATCCCAATTAAGTACCCCTTGATTTTTATTTTTATATGAAATAGACAAAGAATGCCAACCTTTGTTGATTTGATATGACCATCCTTTCTCATCAGAAAAATATTCAATCTCAGACCATGTACCCATATCCAGCGTTTCCCTTAAAGCATTACTTTCAGCGTTAGAAATGATTTGGCCTTCTTGAGGCATAATTCTTATTAAGTGATGAAAGTGTTTTTTTATATGTTCTAGATTATCGAAAATATCTGCATGATCAAATTCAAGATTATTTAAAACTAGTGTACGGGGGTGATAATGAATAAATTTTGAGCGCTTGTCAAAAAAAGCCGTGTCATATTCATCCCCTTCAATTACAAAAAAGCTTGGCACATTTTTTTTAGTTTCTATGGGTAATCTTGCTGAGGATTTAAAGTTAGTTGGAATTCCTCCAATAAGATAGCCTGGAGCCATTTTATTGTATTCAAGAATCCAAGTCAGCATGGCGGTGGTAGTTGTTTTTCCATGGGTTCCGGCTATGGCTAAAACCCATTTTTCATGCAGTATATTTTCATACAACCATTGAGGCCCTGATTGAAAGGCGAGATTTTTGGAGAGTATTGTTTCCATTAGAGGGTTGCCTCTAGTTATAACGTTACCAATAATGTATATATCAGGATTAAGGGATACCTGGTCTTTATCGAACCCTTCAATAATAGCAATATCTTGATTTTTTAATTGGGTAGACATGGGGGGATAAACATTTTTGTCACAACCGGTTACCTTATATCCGCTTGATTTCGCTAAAGAGGCGATACCTGCCATGAATGTTCCACATATACCTAATATATGAATATGCATGATTATTTGAGGTTAGGTGCCAACCATTTTTGTAATTGTTTAATTGAGATTGATCTTCTTGATGCCATATCTTCGAGCTGGTCTTTGTCAATTTTATCTACACTAAAATATTTCGCATCAGGATGAGCAAAATAAAACCCACTAACTGAAGAGGCTGGATGCATTGCCATACTCTCTGTTAGTTGCATACCAATTTCATTTGCTTCTAATAATGAAAAAATATCTTCTTTTACTGTATGTTCTGGACATGCAGGATAACCGGGGGCTGGTCTAATCCCTTGATATTTTTCTTGAATCATATCTTCAGTAGAAAGTTCTTTTGGTTGGTATCCCCAAAGGTCTTTTCGCACGCGATCATGCATATACTCTGCGAAGGCTTCCGCAAGTCGATCAGTAATAGCTTTAATCATGATTCCATTATAATCATCCTCATCTTTTTCAAATATTTTTTCATATAATTCCACATTGATTCCAGATGTCACTGCAAAAAGACCAATATAATCTTTAATTCCACTTGTTTTTGGAGCGATATAATCTGCTAAACAAATATTTGGTTTTTGATCTCCCTTAATGTTTGGTTTTTGCGTTTGTTGCCTTAAGCCATAGTAGGTAAAAATTGGATCAGAGGATTCATCATCTGCATATAGCTCAATATCATCATCGTTAACAGAATTTGCTGGATAAAACCCTATCACTCCATTTGCTTTTAACTTTTTTTCATTAATAATTTTATCTAACATTTTTTTCGCATCTTTGAATAAACTTTTAGCACTTTCTCCAACTACCTCATCCTCTAGAATAGCAGGATACCTTCCATGGAGATCCCATGTTTGAAAAAATGGTGCCCAATCTATATATTCACTTATTAATTGAATATCAATATTATTAAATATACGTCGCCCAATAAATTTTGGTTTTATAGGGTTGAACTTAAGACTTAATTTATTTTCTCTTGCATCTTTAATTGAAATATAAGAGGGTCCCTTTTTCTTCGCGTGAAGCTGTTTTACATTTTCATAATCTTTAGATAAGTTAATCAAATATTCTATCTTTTGTTTTGGGTCCATTAGTGATTGCATAATTGATACCGACCGTGAAGCATCAGAAACATGAATTACAGGTCCATCGTAATGATCTGAAATTTTAACGGCTGTATGTGCTCTTGAAGTCGTAGCTCCTCCAATAAGCAGCGGAATGTTATTTTCTTTGAAATAGTCATCACGTTGCATCTCACTGGCAACATGCGTCATTTCCTCTAAAGATGGTGTGATGAGCCCAGATAAACCAATGATA
>CALKDJ010000113.1 GCA_938084195.1 uncultured Methylophilaceae bacterium | reverse complement strand
TCTTAGAAACACCCTACTTCGGTAGGGTGTTTTTTTTTGAACAAAATTTAATAGTAAATTGCAACATGAAGTGAATGTTTAATAGGTATGAGATTAGGGATAATCATGAGTTGAAAGTCCTTTAATCGATAGTATAATGACGCAAACTAAATAGAGGAATAAAAGATGTTAAATAAAATTATAAGTGTTGCATTAGTTGTCATGATGAGCAGTTTTGCGAATGCCGCAGATTCTATTGATGTAAATCCAGATATGGGTAAACCAGGTCAACCTGCTCGTGTTCCAAAGGACAATGAGTTCAAGGTCTGTGCTGATCAAGATAATTTACCGTATTCTAATTCAGCAGGAGAAGGTTTTGAGAACAAGATAGCGGAGGTATTAGCAGCAGACTTGGGTAAAGAATTAAGTTATCAGTATTGGCACGACCGTTTTGGTTTCTTGAGAAATACTCTTAATGCTTACCGATGTGATGTCGTTATAGGCACTAACACTACGTATGATGCACTAAATACTACTAAACCTTACTATCGTGCAGGGCATGTATGGGTTTATAGAAAAGATAGTGGATATGATATTAAAGACTGGGATTCCCCTGACTTAAGAAAGGGTACAATTGGAGTTAATGATAAAAGTCCAGTTGCAGTTGCATTAAATGCTAATGGGTTGATGTTTAATGCCAAGCCTTACCGCATTCAACGAGACCTTAATACTTCACCAGGCGCTAAAATTGATGATTTAGTCAATGGAGATATTGATGTGGCTATCGAGTGGGGACCAATTGGTGGATACTATGCTAAGAAAGCTGATGTGGATCTAGTTGTGGTTCAAATACCTGAGTATGCAAAAGATGAAATGAGATTGACTGGTAAAACATACTGGAATATTTCAGCTGGTGTGCGCAAGAAAGACAAAGAGCGTCGAGACGTTATAGAAGCTGCGATTGAACGAAATATCGATAAGATCTATGCAATTTTAGATGAGTATGGCATTCCATTTCAAAAACCGTCTTTTGAAGATAGGTTAGACGGATATAAACGACATCAAAAATAAAGTTTTTTTACATTTTTTTGTTAAAAATTTGTTGTAAATGCTGCCATAATTTTTAAAAATAAAGTAAAATACGTTTTATTAAGAAATAGTGAAAGTTCTTTTATTAACCCTTTTAACAGGAACCATTAATATTTTAGACTGTCTCCTAAGGGAGGGAGAGAGAATTAAAATATGCTAGGAGAGAATATGTTATCAAAGAAAGTACTTGTTTCATCCCTGCTCGCAAGTTGCTTAGCTTTTTCAGCAAATGCTGGCGTTAAATTAACTAAAACAACCGATGGTAATGATTTTACTGAAGAGCTTAAAGGACTAGCAAAAGCTTTTGGTGATACCAAGAAAAAAGACAACGTAATGACAGAAGCAGAAAAAGTTTTCCTTGAGACTGGAAAAAATATTTACGTTGGCGACGCTGCTGCTGAAAAGCGGGGCAAAAAAAGGTTTGGTTACTGGTCATGTACCCAGTGTCATGGGCCAACAGCAAAAGGCCAAGTAGGACCTGGATTGGTAGGACCTACATTCCGTTATCCAAAAGATATTACCAATCAAGGTATGTTTGAGACTATTTGGTATGGTACTAACGGTGGCATGGGTGGAAAAGGATACGGTGTTATGGCTCCAGATGATGGAATGACTGTTGATGAACTCCTAAAAACAATTGCCTGGGTTAGAACAAATGGTAGCCAAGGTGTTACAGGAAATGAAGATGAAAATATGAAAAAACTCCTTAAGAACGACTAGTTTTTTTATGAATTAAATAAAACGATTGAGGTATAATGCCTCAGTCGTTTTTTTTTGTACTCTCATTTCTTTAAAATTCACACAATGGTAGAAAATTTACATAAGGTTGTTATTGTCGGTGGTGGCGCTGGAGGCCTTGAGCTTGCTACAAAATTGGGAGATTCTCTTGGTAAGAAGAACAAAGCTCATATCACCCTCATTGATAGTAAAAAAACTCATGTGTGGAAGCCTTTATTACATGAGATTGCCGCAGGAAGCCTTAATGCCGATAAAGATGAGTTAGATTATTTAGCTCAAGCTCATTGGCATCACTTTAATTTTCGACTAGGTAGGATGGATTCTATTGATCGTGAAAAAAAAGAGATTTCACTGGAGCCTTATCATGATTCAGAAGGCATACAAATTATCCCTAGAAGAAATTTTGCATACGATACATTAGTCATTGCCGTGGGAAGTACAATTAATGACTTTGGTATAAAGGGAGCAAAAGAACATGCTATTGCGCTTGATACACCTCAACAGGCTGAACGATTTCATCAAAAATTACACAATGCTATTCTTCGAGCACAAACTCAAGCTGATGCCATACTTCCTGGTCAACTAGAAGTTGTGATTGTGGGTGCTGGAGCAACAGGGGTAGAGCTAGCTGCAGAACTTCATAAAGCAACAAGAGAAATGACAGCATATGGACTGGATAAAATTAATCCAGACAGAGACATATCTATATCCCTTATTGAGGCCAGTGATAGATTATTACCTGCTTTACCTTCAAGGATGAGTCAATCAGTAGAAAAAGAGCTACGAAAATTGAAAGTGAATTTATATATAGGTGAGCGGGTTACCGAAGTATCTAATAAGGGAATAAGAACCCATAAAGGAAGGTATATTAATTCTGCTCTAGTGGTATGGGCCGCAGGAATTAAAGCCCCTAGTTTTTTACGAAACCTTAACTTATCAATAAATACCATTAATCAAATTGAGGTCCTATCAACCCTGCAATCTAAGGACGATCAATCAATTTTCGCTCTAGGGGACTGTGCGGCATGCCCCCAAAAGCCAGGATCAAAAAGCATGGTTCCTCCAAGAGCCCAATCAGCTCATCAACAAGCATCTTTATTAATTAAATCTATTAAAAAAATAATATTACAAAAAGACGCTACCTTACCTACATATACATATAAAGATTATGGCTCTCTTGTAAATCTAGGAACGTATTCTACTGTAGGGAACTTAATGGGATCATTAACGGGAGGGAGCATGTTTGTTGAAGGCTTAATAGCACGCTTTATGTATCTTATGTTGTATCAAATGCATTTGTGGGCTTTGCACGGACCCACCATGGTTTCTTTAAGGTTAGTTGCTAAATTTATTACAAGAAGAACCGAGGCACATGTAAAGTTACATTAGCTTTTAGTATTTGCATAATATTGACTTATTATGACCATTGCCAGAAGGACAAATAAACCGAATATAAAAACTATGCCATTGATTGGTAATTGGAGACCCACCATCAAGGTGTAAGTGCCACTTAGGATAAGGATCCCTAGATTTTCACTAAAATTTTGTGCAGCTATTGAGTGCCCGGCTCCCACTAATATATGCCCTCTATATTGCAGCAGTGCATTCATAGGAACAATGAGAATGCCACTCATAACTCCAATGGCGAATAGCACTAAAGCAGCCATTTGCCAAGAGGAAACAAACACCATAGAACATACTAAACACCCCATTATAATTCCTGAAGGAAGAATCTTGATGGAATCTTCCATACGTACATAACGAGATGAAATAACCGCACCAAAGGCGACGCCAAAGGCAACAACAGCCGTTAATTTTGTTGCTTGGTCTAAGCCATAATTAAATGCAAATGCAGCCCAAGCAATAACTACTAATCTTAATGTAGCTCCAGCACCCCAAAATAAAGTGGTTACAGCAAGTGATAATTGTCCTAAAGGATCTTTCCCTAGCTTTACAAATGATTTAAAAAAATCTTTCACAAGGAACCAGGGAGTATTTTTTTTAAGGCTATGATTTATGGGTAGGATTGGTATGTACCTATTAAAGATTGCTGCTAATAGATATAATCCGCTAATAATTAATATGGAATAGCTAAGATCCATTTCCTTGCTTGCCAATTCTCCACCAATAACTGCGCCAAGTATGATGGCTGCTACTGTTAATCCTTCCACCCAACCATTAGCTGGAACTAAAGATTCCTTGGGAAGTAATTCTGTGAGAATACCGTATTTTGCAGGGGAATATGCCGCAGCACCAATGCCCACAATTCCATAGGCATACAATGGTTGAAGTCCAAAAAACATTGCAATACATCCAACAAACTTGATTGAGTTGGCTATGAACATAACCTGACCTTTAGGTTTAGCATCTGCAAAAGCTCCCACAAATGGAGCAAGCACGACGTATGCAATAACAAAAAACTGCAGCAGAAGTGGTTCATGCCAATTGGGGGCGTTCGTGCTGGCAATAAGTGCAATAGCAGCAAATAATAATGCGTTATCGGCAAGAGCAGATAAGAATTGAGCTGTCAGAAATGGGTAAAAACCCTTACTTTGAATTGGTTTAGAGCGTCTCTGCAGCATAATCGGCAAGCCTCGAACGTTCCCCACGCATAAGTGTTACATGACCATTGTGGTCCCATCCCTTAAAACGATCGACAACGTAAGTTAAACCAGAGCTTCCTTCAGTGAGGTAGGGCGTATCTATCTGCGCAATGTTACCCAAACAAACTACTTTTGTTCCTGGGCCTGCTCGGGTAATCAGTGTTTTCATTTGTTTTGAAGTTAAATTCTGGGCTTCATCAATAATAAGAAATTTATTCAGAAATGTTCTACCACGCATAAAGTTAAGCGATTTTATTTTTATACGTGATCGTATAAGATCTTGCGTAGCTGCTCTCCCCCAATCTCCAGCATCACCATCTGATTTATTTAATACGTCTAGATTATCCTCTAATGCACCCATCCATGGTGTCATTTTTTCCTCCTCAGTGCCGGGAAGAAAACCTATATCCTCTCCAACGGAAACGGTTACTCTAGTCATAATTATTTCACTGTAAATTTTTTTATCAAGCACTTGCTCAAGAGCAGATGCGAGGGTTAAGAGTGTTTTACCTGTTCCAGCTTGCCCTAGAAGTGTAACAACATCTATATCAGGGTCGAGTAAAAGGTTAAGTGCAAAATTTTGTTCTTTATTTCTAGCATTAATTCCCCATACATTAAATTTAGTGAGTGCATAATCTTGGACAATTTGCAGGGTAGCTGTTTGCCCTTCAATTTTTTTGACTATGGCATGAAATGGCTTATCAAATTCATAGAATACAAATTCATTAATGATAAAGTCTTTACAAAGTGGACCAGTAAGCTTGTAGAACATTCGTCCTTCCTCTTGCCATGATTCCATAGATTTGCTGTGGTTTTCCCAAAAATCCTCAGGAAGCTCAGTGATGCCAGAATATAATAGTTCTGTGTCATCCATCACTTTATCATTGAAATAATCCTGTACCTCAATTCCTAGAGCACGTCCTTTAATCCTAATATTAATATCTTTAGAAACGAGAATGACTTCTCGCTTGGAATTCTTCTTTTTTAAATCCAATACAATACTAAGGATTTGATTGTCAGCGATACTTCCTGCGAGCATTGGAAGATCATATTCAATAGGGTTTGTTTGTAAGAATAAACTTCCTGAAACATGGGGGTTAGCTGGTGAATTTAAGGAACATCCTTTATTAAGATCTACGATATCAATACCCATAATTTCTTCTAGATACCGACTTGTTTGCCTGGCATTTCTTGCAACTTCAGAAACTCCTTTTTTATTGTTATCGAGTTCTTCTAAAGTTATCATAGGGAGATAAATATCATGCTCCTCAAATCTAAATAGACTAGAGGGATCATGAAGAAGTACGTTGGTATCGAGCACAAAAAGCTTGGAGGAAATTTTTTTAGGCATAAATTTTAAATCGTGTATTTATTGATTTTGAAGAAATTCAATTAACTCTTGAACATGGCCATTAACCTTCACACCTCGCCATTCGTTAATTAATTTACCCTCAGTGTTTATTAGAAAGGTACTCCTCTCAATACCCCTTACCTTTTTGCCGTACATATTTTTCATTTTTATGACATCAAATAAGTTACATGCAATTTCGTCAGCATCACTCAACAGATCAAATGGAAAACTATATTTAGCTTTGAATTTTTCATGAGATTTTAACGAGTCCCTGGAAATACCAAAAATTTCAGTATTAAGTTTTTGGAAAATATCATAGTTATCTTTAAAATCAATACTCTCATTTGTGCAACCTGGGGTAGAATCTTTTGGATAAAAATAAATAACAAGATTTTTACCTACATAGTTACTGATAGAAAAAGTAGTGTTGTTTGTTCCTTCTAATGTTAGCTCTGGCACAGGTGAATTTATTTCAATTTTACTCATAAAATTACCAATATTTATTAGTTTAATTAGATTAATTATACCTAAATTTGTTCATAATTTATGATACAACTCCCTCCATATATTGCACAAATACCATCTCTCCTTTTTCTACTAAACCTTGTTCTGACGAGAGTACTATAAAACAGTTAGCCTCTGACATAGAGCTTAGAACACCTGAACCTTGACTTCTTGTTGGTTCGACTAACCATTTATTATTGACCTTAGAAAGAACACCACGTTGAAATTCCATTCTTCCTGGTTTTTTGAATATTCTTTTGTTACATGTAACTTCAAAAGTTGGTGGAGGTGAGTAGTTAGCAATCCCCATTAATTTTTTTATAGCTGGTTGAACCATTTGATAAAAGGTAACCATCGCAGAAACTGGGTTGCCCGGTAATCCAAAATAGTGAGCATTTTTAATTTTTCCATAAGCCAAAGGACGACCAGGTTTAATAGCCAGCTTCCAAAATAAAATTTCTCCTATTTCAGATAAAATTTCTTTCATAAAATCCGCTTTACCGACTGACACTCCCCCGGATGAAATTATTACATCAGCAATTTTTGATGCTTTAAGCAATTCCTCTTTAATTTTGTCTTTGTCATCTGGCACATTTCTGAAATCAATTTTTTTTATATTTAGTGATTGCAACATAGCACCAATAGAGTAATGATTGCTGTCATATACTTGCCCGAATTTTAAGGGTTTACCTACTGCAACAATTTCATCGCCTGTTGAAAAATAAACCACTGTAATTTTTTTAAAAACAGAAACTTTACTAATACCTAATGATGCTAAAAGACCAATTTCTGCCGGCCTTAAATACTTTCCAGACTGAAGAATAATTTGCCCTTTATGGATATCTTCGCCAATTTTTCTAATATTTGCTTGAGATTTAGGGCGTTCTTTTAGTCGAAGTGTATTATTAGAAATTTCAGTTAATTCTATGGGAACTACTGCGTTGGTACCTTTAGGTATTTTCCCCCCCGTCATGATTTCTATGGCCTCACCCGGTTTAATTTCATAAACTTCTAGCGATCCTGCAAG
>CALKDJ010000112.1 GCA_938084195.1 uncultured Methylophilaceae bacterium | reverse complement strand
TTTAGTGTCTATACTTTTTAACTTTTCAGCGATTGCATCCCAATCATTCATTGATAGAACTACGCCGAAATGAGGTATGGGAACTTGTTGTCCATCTACGGGGTTATGCACGTTGTTAATCTGCATCGTTTTATCTTCATGCGTAACTAATTGGTGTCCATAAAAATTCCAATCAATCCACTTTTCAGAAGACCTCCCTTCTTCGAAACCTAAAGCATTACCATAAAAGCCTCTTGCTTTTTGAATGTCGGAAACTGGAATAGCAAGGTGGAAAGGTCTTAAACTCATGTTTTATTAAACTAGGATGTTGAAAATATCAAGATTTTTATTTTTATAGGGTTGCAAATTTATACACGAAAGTAAATTTAGCGAATAAAAAAGTAATGGATATTTATACTTTAAACTATTAATTTTGGTTACAAGTCAATAATCACAAACAACTTTATAAAATCAATTATTATAAAAGGGTTGATCGGATAAGTTTAATTATTTTTCGCTGAAGATTATTTTTAACCAAGGAAAGTTCCATCGGTCTTCATCATCCAAACCTTTTAAAATAAGCGTTACTGAGGTTACGGTTTTTTTAAAATGACCCGATTCATTATTGAAATAGATGTCTTCTTCAAATTGAATCGATTCAATATCAGCAAAAGTAATATCCCCAACATAACCTTCTCTTTTTTTCCATTTTATTTTTTCATTATTGTAAGGATCTATTACTTGTGTTTTTTTGGATTTAATTCCTTCTAAAAGGCTTGTAATTAATTCTTTTCTTTTTTTGGTATACAACCATTCAGTATTTTCTTTATAATTCCAAAAATCATCCATTTCATCTCCTAATAGGGGCTCAGTAAATACATGATTTGACTTTAATAAAGTATATTTTTCTTTAGAATCTGTTTTGGGTTTGGCCATATATAATTCCCTCGTTCCTACTATATCTCCTATTTCAGGGTTTGTATGCCAAATCATAGGAATAACGCCAGTAATACTAATGTCAAAATGGTTTATAGCAATGTCGTAGTTCCAGTCTTCAATAAATTTATATCCTGATATATCCTGATAGTCATACGGGCTTAAAATTGAATCGTATAATTCATCACCAGTAATTGGCTCATAAATATATTCTCCCGTTTCGTAGTTCATTCTTGGAACTATATGAAGCGTATTCATGAGTTGCTGAGTGTTTTTTTCAATTTTATAAGGATCACCAAAAAGGCTTGTGTACGTTTTACTATCTTCTAAATAAGGGTATTTAATGAAGAACGAATTCACTTTTATTTGATCGATGGAATCTATGGTGATACTATTTTCTTTTAGAAGGTTTTCATTTATATCTCCTGAATGAGATCGAATCTCTTTTCCAATATTGTCAAGATCTTTAATTTTGAGATTTACTAATATTAATGGTGATTTATGATTTTCTAATGAAAAGTCGTTTACTTCTTGACTTATTGTATTTCCATTCATGTTAATCAGGAACAAGGGTGTAGATTTCAAAAGCTCACCTGTTTCATTAAAGTTTATTGCACATGGTATAATCGCTTTTACCTCTTTACCAAAAGAACAGTTTATTGTGTCGAAGTACCAGTCCTCAATAAACCCCAACTTATTGATGTCTAGATAGGAGTATAAAGAAGTGTCTGTGTGATATATTTGTTCTCCAACAACATCATATAATTCATTGCCATATTCATCATAAACAGAGGATTCTTTATATTTGTAAAGTGCCTTATTTCTATCAGCTAATGTTTTGTTGTAAGGAGGAGCTGCTTCCAAGTAATTCAACTTTCCTGAAAATAAGGGTTGAATTAGATTGTATCGTTTGGATTGCTCTATGTTGTTTTCCCACCAACACCTTTTCAGCTCTTCTTTTTTTACGGATCTTTTTCCATATTCAACACCATTAATTATTGATTTTGATATAAAGCTATTGGCGACTTTCCAATTGTTATCATTTGGTGAATAAGCATTTAATTTTACATAGAATCGGGGTGTGGTGCCTCTTCTTTCTCCGGTTTCGTCAATTTGATATGTATTTGCAGTAAAGCCTAATACTCTCTTTAGCATTATGCTATTCTTTGTGTCAAACTCCCATTCTTCAATAAAAGTGAATGATACGAAATCTTTTTCTAGAAGGGGTTCTATTTCCACATCGTAAAGTAGTTCACCAGTCAATTGATCAATACCATCAAACTCATCGTTTCTTATCAAGGTATAAGAATTGCCTAAAGGATACTGAGTGTAATAATCGTAATCTGTTCCTTTGTCCAGTGACATTGGTTTTTTGAAAAACTCTTCTGGACTAATGAAAGGGGAAAACAAATCTGGTTCATAGATTGTGATTTTACCTGATTCTATATTTCTCATTATGTAGTTAATAAATTCGTAATGCTCTTGTATTGGCAAAGCTCCGTCATTGAGTTTCCTGTCAATCTGTTCAAATAAAACACCTGGGTTTTTCCAAGATTCATATTCATATTTATCAATGTCAAAGGAAAAATGAATAGGCACCTCATTAAAAATTATCTGGGATTCTTTTTGAGCATTATATTGCGTTGAAAATATGATGGTAAAGA
>CALKDJ010000111.1 GCA_938084195.1 uncultured Methylophilaceae bacterium | reverse complement strand
AATATCATTTTTTTCAGCCTCATTTACTTCAATGGAATGAAGATAATTATTTAAATCACGGGAAAGTTCTAAAAATTCTATCGATGAACTTTCTAAAATATTTAGTTTATCTAATAAATTTTTATCTAGTTTTGTTAACGCTGCCAAACTACTCTTGAGAATATGTAGTTGATTATTGAGCGAATTATTTTCAGATCCATCTAAATGATTTATACATTCCTGGACACCTACAATTAGCTCATTACTATTATTGAGGACCTTATGTCGGCCTTGTAATTCCTCCCATTTCGCAACACTAAAATCAAGCTCTTTATATTCTGTAAATTTTTGCTGTAATTCTTCAAGCTCAGATGTAAAGGCTGTTTTATTCTTCAAGAAAGCCTCATACTCTTTTTGCAGGTTATTCCATGATAAAAAAGCATCTCGAACCTTTATGGTTAGTTCTTGTGCTTGCGCATAACTATCTAGGATGTCTCTCTGGGTTGTTAAATTAAGTAAGGAATGATGTGAATTTTGGCTATAGATATCCACCAAATTATTAGTAAGTTGTTTTAATTGTGCAATAGATGTTGGGGTGCCATTTATAAAAGCCTTTGATTTTCCATCAAGACTAAGAATTCGCCTTAGCAAAAGACTATCCTCTATTTCGTATTCATTTTCTTCTAACCACAATTTTGCTTGATTATTATTATCAATATTGAACATTGCAGAAATATCAGCTTTTTCTTTTCCCTTCCTAATAAGGCTTATATCACCTCTTTGTCCCAAACAAATTGATAGTGCATCAATCAAGATTGATTTTCCTGCTCCTGTTTCTCCCGTAAATGCACTAAACCCTTTTTTAAAATTTAGTTCAAGCTGATCAACGATTACAAAATTTTTTATGGATAATGTTTCAAGCATTTAGAATATATCAGCCCCAGTTTAATTTATTTCTCAACATCTCAAAATAGCAATAATCTTTAGGATGAAGAATTGAGATAGATTCTTTTGCCTTGCTTATTTGAATCACATCTCTAATGTCTAAGGGAAATTTAATTTGTCCATCAATACTTGCATAGGCTTCATTCATATTAATAATTTTGATATTTATTTGACTTTCAGCGTTAACTGCAATTGGCCTATTACTCAATGTATGTGGGCTGATAGGTACAATCGATATTGCATCTAAATTAGGATGAAGAATTGGGCCACCTGCTGATAATGCGTAAGCGGTTGTTCCGGTAGGAGTGCTTACAATAATACCGTCTGATCTTTGTCTATGCACAAATGCATCGTTAATTATTACATCCAATTCAATAAGCCGCACTCCACTTTTAATGACCACGTCATTAAGAGAGAGAGATTCATAAACTTTTTTATTACCCCTCATAATTTTTGTATTAATTAGCATTCTTTTGTCTTCGATAAACTCACCATTGAGGATAGTATCGATATTGGAAAACATACTGTTGGTATTTAAATCAGCAAGGAAGCCAAATCGACCTTGGTTGACCCCAATAAGAGGCGTATCTGAGTGGACCATATTTCTTGCGACGCCTATCAAAGTTCCATCCCCACCAACAATAATTGCAAGATCAACTTTAGAGCCAATATCTTTTAATGAAATGGATTGGACCCCATCAAGATTAATTTGCTTCTGCGTCTTTTCTTCAATGTATAACTCGAAAGGCTTCTGACTTAGATGACCAACTAATTGTATTA
Organism: uncultured Methylophilaceae bacterium; assembly: GCA_938084195.1. Next base: position 2,801 of record CALKDJ010000111.1, on the reverse strand, counting down.
ATTGATCATGAATATCAGATGATTCTTCTATTGAAGGATATTTACCAATGATGGCAATTTTGTTAAAAGCTTTCATATTTATATTAAATAGTCTATCTATATTAGAATTGAATTAGTAAAATACCTTTAATTGAACATTTTAAAGCATACGCCTAAAATTAACGAATAAAAAATTATAATGGACCTTGATACTAGAGCTCAGACATTACTCAAAACCCTTATCACTCATCACATAAGCGATGGTAACCCCGTGGGTTCAAAGACTTTATCCAGCTCATCCAATCTTGATCTAAGTCCAGCAACAATTAGAAATATAATGAAAGACCTTGAAGATGCAGGCTTCGTATCTAGCCCACATACCTCTGCTGGGAGAATCCCAACAAATAAGGGATATAGACTTTTTGTGGACAGCCTTGTAACCGTTCAGTCTCTCAATGATTTTGAAATATCTTCACTACAAAAACAACTGGTCCTCTCTGACAAAAAACACTTAATGAACTCAGCAGCAAATACACTCTCAGAATTAACCAAGTTTGCTGGTGTAGTAATGATTCCAAAAGCAAAAAAATTACAGTATAAACATATAGAATTTTTAAGCCTTTCCGAAAAAAGAGTTTTAGTTATTATTGTGACGGATGATGGCAACGTACAAAATAGAGTGCTTTACACCAAACATAATTACGATAAGGAAAAACTGGTTGAAGCCTCAAATTATTTTAATAAAGAGTTTAGTGGCTTTTCAATGGAAGGAGCAAAAAAGAAACTGCTCAATGATTTAAAAAATATGAAAGGAGATATATCAGACCTTATGTCTTCTGCTATCGTTACCTCGACGAATGAAAGTAATGATGATCATTTAATAATGTCCGGCCAAGCAAAGCTTTTAGAAACTGCTGAACTATCGCAAAATGTTGCAAGTATAAAAAAAATTCTGGAAATATTTGAAAAAAAATCTGCCCTTCTTAATTTACTTGAAAGCAGTCATAATGCCGATGGTATACAAATTTTTATAGGGGAGGAATCCGGATATCAAGCGCTAGATGAGTGCAGTGTAATTACCGCTCCTTATGAGGCGGATGGAGAAATACTTGGAATGCTAGGAGTTATTGGTCCCACAAGAATGGCATATGAAAGAGTAATTCCAATTGTTGATATCACTGCTAAACTTCTAGGAAAATCAATCAAATAAAGGTATTTATTCAGTGAATTTTTATAATAATGAGCCAAAGTATAAGCATGGAGATTCTCCCAAAATTGGGGTCATCTTGGCTAATCTGGGGACACCAGATGCGCCAGATGCAAAGTCTCTTCGAAAATACCTTGGGCAATTTTTAATGGATAGACGAGTTGTTGAAATACCACGGTTCATTTGGTGTTGGATTTTACACTGTATTATTTTGGTAATTAGACCCAGAGCATCGGCAAAAAAATACCAACAGATATGGACCTCCCAAGGTTCCCCTCTCCTTGTAAATGCAAAAAAACAAAAAAATCTTTTACAAAAAAATTTAAAAAAATCTATCAAGCAACCGGTAGAGGTCGAATTAGGTATGAGTTATGGTAATCCGTCCATGGCTTCTGCATTTAATAAACTAAGAGCAAAGAATTGTACAAAAATTCTTCTGTTTCCACTTTATCCTCAGTATGCAGCTTCATCATCAGCCTCCGCAATGGATAGTTTATGGAGAGTACTGCTTCGAACTAGAAATACTCCAGAAATACGAACCATTAGAAATTATCATGACCACCCAGCTTACATAGAAGCATTAAAGCATTCTGTATTAAAACATTGGGGAAAATTTGGTAAACCATCTAAGCTAGTTATGAGCTTTCACGGTGTTCCCTTTAGATCATTAATGCAAGGTGACCCTTATCATTGTGAGTGCCACAAAACGGGTAGACTTTTAGCACAGGCACTTAAGCTCAAAGAGAACCAATATAAAATTTGTTTCCAATCGAGATTTGGGAAAGCTGAATGGTTGAAGCCCTATTTTTCTGAAGTGATCGCCGATCTTGGTAAAGCGAAAGAAGCAAATGTACATGTAATCTGCCCAGGCTTCTCCAGTGACTGCTTGGAAACATTGGAGGAAATTAATATGGAAGGCATGGAAATATTCAAAGAGAATGGTGGGACTAAATATAGCTACATTCCAGCGCTAAATGATAACGATGAATGGGTTCAGGCTATGCAAGAAATAGTATGTTCTCATATGCAAGGCTGGATAGATCCTAGTTGGTCCCTAAGCAAACAAAAAAAAGAATCGCAAACTACCATTAATCAAGCTAAAAAAATTAAAAGTTCTCTATGATTATTTTAACTGGTGGGGCAGGCATGATTGGCAGTATGATTGCATGGCACCTAAATATGATTCTTAACAAAGACCAATTCGTTATAGTCGATGAATTCTTAGTGCCTGAGCAAGAAAAAAATATTGATAAACGGGATTTTATTGATTTAATTGGTAAGAATGAATTACCAAATTATCTTAAAAGTAATAGCCAAATTGAGGCTATCATTCATATGGGTGCAATAAGTGCCACCACGGAAAATAATTTTAATAATTTATTAAAATCTAACATCAGGTATAGCCAATTTTTATGGGATTGGGCATCGGCAAATCAAGTGCCTCTAATTTATGCAAGCTCAGCGGCTACTTATGGTGATGGAGAATTTGGTTACAAAGACAATAGTGATGCACTTCTAAATTATAAACCTTTAAATGCTTATGGTTATTCGAAACACTTTTTTGATATGTGGGTTCAAAATCAATTGCAACAAAATCTTCCCAAACCACCTAAAT
>CALKDJ010000110.1 GCA_938084195.1 uncultured Methylophilaceae bacterium | reverse complement strand
AAAAGTAGAAATGAAGCATTCAATCATAAAGGTGAGTTAGTAATGTCATTCATTATCGATATTTTAGCTGAACGAAACCCAGAGAATTTATAACATTAATCATTCATTCATAGAATTTTAAGGGATATATATAATGCCAATAATCGATTGTAGGTTAATAGCTGGTTACAGTAAAGAAACGCGCAAGTTACTGCTAGAACGATTGACTGATGCCGCCTGCTCTACCACTGGGGCAGCACCCGAATTTGTCACCACAACAATTACTGAAGTTGCATCAGATAATTATATGCGTGGACGGGCAAAGAAAACCCCAGCCCAAGCGCCTATACGATCAGAAGAAATTATTCAAAATTATTTAAGTGCAATGCAAACGAGGGATTTAAAATTAGCCAACTCATTTATAAACGATGAGTTCATCATAACTTGCCCTGGAAATGAGGTCTTCCACACAATAGAGAGCTTTCTGGATTGGGGCAGACTTCGGTATAAAAAGATAAAGAAAGATATAAGTGCAATTGACTCATCATTTAACGGGATAGAGGCAATTATTTATTGCCATGGCACCTTACAGGGCGAGTGGTTAAATGGAAAACCCTTTAAAGGAATAAGATTTATTGATAAATTTCATACGAAACACTCCAAAATAATGTCTCAAGAAATATGGAATGACTTAGATCTAATGAAAGAACCTTAAATTATGAATAAAGAGCAGATGAAAAATTTAGTATTATCATACTTTAAAGGGGTAGATAACGAAGATTTTACCACTATCCAAAACACGCTTAGTGAAACTTGCCGGCTTACAGTTGAAACTCACGCGGTCGAGTTAAATGGACACATAGAAATAAAGAAAATGTTTAAAAATTTATGGAAAAACTACAAGTCTGTTTTGCATCATGAATTCAAGTTTATTACCGATACAGAATTAAATAAAATTTCGGTACAGTTTAAAGTTGTAAATACAAAAAAAAATAACATGCAAATTAAAAAATCTAATTGTAATTTTTTTACGATACACGAAAATTTATTTACTGAAATTAATATTTACATGGCTGGAGATAATCCCATCCTTAAATTATAACATTAATTCAGTTATATAAATTTAATACCTAAATCATTCACTCATTAATCATAGTTCTTTTAAAATACATTTACGGCAAAAAATTAGTCGTTATTAGGAACTCTATTTACGGCAAAATTTAGTCGTAAAAATTGCAGAAAATGGTGAAAATTTAATAGATTTACTGCTTACAAATTGCGTATGCAAAAGTGGTAATTAAATGACATCTGATCAAAAAGGGATAATTTTAGTAATTGTGGGGATGCTTCTCTTCAGTGTTCAAGATGCACTTATTAAAAATTTATCCTCTAACGCGTCATTAATTCAAATATTCGTGTGCAGAGGTTTTATTGGAATAGTAATCCTCTCATTATTTTTAAAATTAACTAACCGAAAATTTAGTATAAAATCAAATAATCCCAAAATCGCAATTGCACGAGCAGTGTTATTTCCATTTGCTTTTCTGTGTTTTTATTTAGCAATTGCAGCTATGCCAATAGCAGAAGCAAGTGCATTATTCTTTGTGAGCCCCTTTTTTATGACTATTTTGTCAAAAATAATTTTAAAAAACAAAGTTGGTATTCATAGAATTCTTGCGATTATTATTGGCTTTATTGGGATCATCTTCATAATCAAGCCAGAATTAAATAACTTCGACTGGGTTATGATTTTACCAATTATGTGTGCGCTAGCCTATTCTTTATCAATGATTTTAACAATTTATACTAAAGATTCTGATACAGCCTATCAACAAACATCACATGTTTACTTAGGATCAATAGTGGTTGGAACAGTAGTTTATCTGTCATTTGGTAATTATTATCAAGATAATGCAAGTAATATCAGCATTAGCTATCTTTTGAGAGCATTGAACTTCTCTGATTTAACAATTCTATATAAAATATTAATAATTTCAATCATAGGTACAATTGGGATTTTATGCTTAATAAATGCTTATCGTATTGGTTTACCATCAGTTGTTTCACCATTTGAATACTCGATGATTATAAATGCATTAATAATTGGCTATTTCATATTCAACGAAAAACCAGATAACTATTCAATTTTTGGCATGACCTTAATAATTGCCAGTGGAATATATATATTCTTTCGTGAAAGACCACGAAAAAATAAAATTGTTACCGACAATAGTTTAAGAAAATAGCTTTAAAATTTATCCAAATAGCTCTAATTCCTCACCTTAGTAAACCTATTTTCAATTTTCCAATTTCATCTAATTGAATAGTATACAATTTTTCTAAAAATCTTTAGGAATACAGCCACTAAAAACTGCTCACTAATCTTATTGATTATAAGAAAAGGAGCTTCTAAAATTCAAATAATATAAGTTAAAGAAAACTCGTTTATAACCCAATAGTTTATCCTTCTTTCCATCTGTTATGAAGCCAGTACCATTGCCCAGGATTTTTACGAATGCGCTCACCTATCCTTTTGTTTATTTCTTCAGTCATTTTAATAGCGTCGGTATGTTCAATTGGTTCTTCATAATCCAATTCAATATCTCGTCTGTTCGATTGGCGGACAGCAAAGACTGGTACTAATGGTAAATTATATCTTAAGGCCAGTTCAGCTGGAGTCGTGGTTGTTCTCGCAGCTTGACCTAAAAATTTAATTGGCTTTCCAGACTGGCTATCTT
>CALKDJ010000109.1 GCA_938084195.1 uncultured Methylophilaceae bacterium | reverse complement strand
ATTAAAATCTTTATTAACGATTGATACAGATAGCAAACAAATCGGACCAGTAGATTTTAGAAGTTTGAGCGTTCGTGAATTTGGAACGGTCTATGAAGGTTTATTGGAGTCTGAATTATCTCAAGCAGAATTTGATTTAACGCGAGATAAAAAAGAAAACTATATTCCAGCAAAGGAGGGAAATACTATTTATGTGAAGAAAGGAGAAATTTACTTACATAACAAATCCGGTGCAAGAAAATCATCAGGTAGTTTTTTTACACCTGATTTTGCCGTAGAGCATCTCCTTGATAAATCTCTAGAGCCAGCATTACAATCACATTTTAATAAATTAGATGCCTTAGGTGATTTAAATGCTGCAGAAGAATTATTTAATTTTAGAGTCGCTGATATTGCGATGGGTTCAGGCCATTTTTTAGTAGCAGCGATAGATAGAATTGAGATACGTATTACTGAATACTTAGATAAAAGACCTTTAGCTCTTGTAAAAAGTGAGCTGAATACACTAAAAATATCAGCAGTAAATCAATTAAAAGACCTCTCTGAACAAAATATTGAAGACATCCAACTGCTTAAAAGATTAATCGCACGAAGATGTATTTATGGTGTTGATTTAAATTCTTTATCTGTTCAATTGGCCAGACTTTCTATCTGGATACATACCTTTGTTCCTGGACTCCCTCTATCATTATTAGATCATTCAATTAGACAAGGTAATTCGTTAATTGGTGTCGGAAGTATCGACGAGATTAAAAACAAAATAGACGAAGCTAAAGATACCTTATTTGCGGCCGACTCTGAAGCACTTATCAAAGAATCATCACAACCATTGATGAAGTTTGCCAAAATCAATGATGCAACCATTAGCGATGTAAATAAAGCTAGAGAATTAATTTCAGAAGCTAAAAAAAATATAAAGCCAATTAAAGCACTTTGTAATTTAATTACCGCACACCCAATTACTGATTGTAAAGCAGTTCAGGCTTTTCCATTTGAAGACTGGGAAGCGAGAAAAGAAAGTATTATGGAAAGTTCTGAATTAGAATCTGCAGAAAAGGACTTAGATGGACTATCTGTATTTCATTTTCCAGTGGAATTTCCGGAAATATTTATTTCTGAAAAAAAAGGCTTTGATGTCTTATTGGGAAATCCACCATGGGACTCAGTAAAGCTTGAAGAACAAAAATTTTGGGCAAGATATTTTCCTGGTATGAGAAGTATGTCACAAAGAGAATATGAAATAGAGAAAGAAAATTTATATGAAAAACGTCCAGATTTATTAATACAACTTGATAAAGAAAAAAGAGAAGCTGATAATTTAAGATCTTTTTTGATGGCAGGAAATTATCCTGGAATTTCAAAGGGAGATGCTGATTTATATAAAGCATTTTCATGGAGATTTATAAACTTATTATCTACTGACGGATATTTTGGTGTTGTTCTTCCAAGATCAGTTTTGAATGGAGCTGGTTCTGCAGAGTTTAGAAAAAATTTATTTAATTCAAGCAGCCAAGGATTCATTAGTACATTATTGAATAACCAAAAATGGGTCTTTGAAGATATTCATCCTCAATATACCGTTGCATTAATTATTATTAAGAAAGGTTTTCCAAACAATAAAAAAATAAATCTTCAAGGTGCTTTTCGGTCATTAAAAGAATTTATAAACAATAAAGAAAATTATTCAGAAGTACACATTGATGATTTAGCTAAGTATGACGAAAATTTAGCAATACCAATTTTACCTGGACCTAATACTCAAGAGATTTTTAATAAAATGAGAGAAGTACCCAGCATATCCGTTCAAGATGAAAATTTATTTCATGTAAAATCATGCGTAGAACTGCATGCTACTCAACAAAAAAACTTAATGGATCTAGAAAATGAAAAGTGTCCTGAAGGTTTTTGGCCAATATACAAAGGCGCTTCTTTTGATTTATGGTCTCAAGATACTGGTGTTTATCATGCATGGGGAGACCCAAAGAAAATTTCTCCATGGATTATAGAAAAAAGATCTAAATCTAATTTAGATAATAACCCCTTTGCTAAGCCAAGAATCTTACTGAGGATGATTACTAATAAAACTAATCAAAGAACAACAATTTGCGCACTAGTACCCCCAAATATTTATTTACAGCATTCTGCAAACTATTTAGAAGTTATGAATGGTGATAAAAAAGATGAAGCATTTATATTGGGAGTGTTATCTTCAATACCCTTCGATTGGTTTTCAAGAACTTTTATAGAATTAAATTTTACAAATAATTTTTTTAATATAATGCCAATGCCGAGGTTAAAAAAAGAAAGTACATTTTATAAAAAAATTGTTGCATTATCAGGCCGCTTAGCATCTTCAGATGTTCGATTTAAAGAGTGGGCAAACCAAGTTGGTGTTGAATGTGGTTCGATTGAGGAAGTGGACAAGGACGCTATGATTTATGAATTAGATGCATTGGTAGCCCATGCTTTTAAACTATCAGAAATCGAGCTAACAAGAATATATGAAACTTTTCATATTGGATGGGATTATACTAATCGATTAGAAAAAGTTATTGAATATTTTAGGCAACACCAATCATGACCGACCCATCTAAAAATCTTCTCATTGATAATATTGATAATAAACTTTCAAATGTTCTTCATGATTTATTCAATTCATCAAAATTAACAGAATCAGCTAAAGTTAAAATCGCCTCAGCTTTTTTTAGTCCGGCAGGCTTTATAAAAATATCAGAGCCGCTTACTAAAATTTCAAAAGTACAAATTTTATTAGGTACAGAACCTAATTCAAATAAAGGTCAGTGGGATAAAAAATTAGAGGAGAATGAAGCTGCTTTTATCAAAAGGCAACTTCAAGAGAGTATTGAAAATCAGGATAAGTATATTAAAAAAGAAAGGGATTATTTCCCATTTGATCAAGCGTCATCTTCTAGCGTAAAAAAAATGTTAACCGCACTCAAAACTGGCAATATCGAAGTAAGAAGGTATGAAAAAAGCTTTTTACATGCAAAGGCCTACCTTTTTAAAGAGGATGAACATCCAGAAAATTCAGTCATTATAGGGTCATCAAATCTAACTGCAAATGGATTAAGCGCTAACCTTGAGTTAAATGTAAGTAATCATGATCCATTAGTAATTAAAGAAACAGAGCAATGGTTTGATAGATTATGGGACGAATCTATACCATTTGATCTAGCCTCTTACTTTGAAGAAATTTTTACGCCAAGAGACCCTTTTGTCATTTTTCTCAAAGTGCTCTGGGAGCTCTATGGCGAAGAAGTGCTTGAAGAGTTTATTCAGGATAAAAAATTACCTTTAACTAGATTTCAAGAGCATGGGGTTGAAAGGTCTTTGCGCTTAATTGATCAATATGGCGGTGTAATTGTTGCGGATGAAGTTGGTTTAGGTAAAACCTTTATAGCTGGTGAAATTCTCACTCGTTACTCGGATAAAAGGCAAAGAGCATTATTAATTTGTCCAGCTGCTATTCGTGATAATACTTGGCGACAATTTAAGGCAGATTTTCAGCTATATATTGAGGTGGTATCTTTTGAACAACTAGC
>CALKDJ010000108.1 GCA_938084195.1 uncultured Methylophilaceae bacterium | reverse complement strand
TGTTATCAGAGCTGATGCGCTTTAAGAAGGGTATCGCTGTTGCTGGAACACATGGAAAAACATCAACTACGAGCATCCTTGCAAGTATTTTATCCGAGGGTAAGTTAGATCCAACTTTTGTTGTTGGGGGCCGTATAAATTCCATGAAAGTAAATGCAAAACTTGGCACAGGAGATCTATTTGTGGTGGAGGCAGATGAATCTGATGCATCTTTTTTACATTTAAATCCCGTGAGCACAATTTTAACCAATATAGATAGAGAACATCTAGAAACTTATCAAGGAGACTTTGAAAGATTAAAGGCAACATATTTGGATTTTATACATCAAGTCCCTTTTTATAATAATGTTTTTTTATGTATTGATGATGATGAGGTACGAAAATTAATCCCATTAATTTTAAGACCTATTGTTACTTATGGGATATCAGAAAAAGCACAAATAAAAGCTTCAAAATTGGTGCATAAAGAGGAAAGGATGAGTTTTGTGGTAGAGGATAATGTTTACACCAAATCACAATTCAATATAAATATTAATTTACCAGGAATTCATTATGTTAATAATACTCTTGCAGCAATAGCGGTAGGTTTGGAGTATGGAGTTTCTGTGAAAGTTATTCAAAAGGCTCTAGAGAAATTTAATGGAGTTGCAAGACGATATGACGTGTATCGAAATATTAGTAAAAGAAATAAGATTTTCACTGTGGTTGATGATTATGGTCACCATCCAACTGAAATTAAAGCGGTAATTGAAGCAACCAAAAAAGGATTTCCAAAAAAGGATATTTTTCTTGTTTTTCAGCCGCACAGATATACGAGAACAAGAGATTGTTATAAAGATTTTTTAAAGGTGCTCAAACTACCCAAAAAAGTTTTTTTATTTGATATTTATTCAGCTGGAGAAGAGTCCATAAAGAATATATCAACTTCAAAAATGATTAGTGATCTTAAAAGAAACTCATGCTTTTTATTACCTAAAGGAAAAAAAGCACATCAAATTATTGTTGATAATATAACTTCAGATTGTATCGTTCTTATTATGGGTGCAGGATCTATTGGTGGATTTGTGGAGGAGTTTGTTAGTTAAATTATGGAAAAAAATATAATTCACCATAATATTGAATTAAAAAGCTTTAATAGCTGGAGGGTTGGAGGTGTCGCAGAAAATTTTTATATTTGTGCAGATAAGCAGATATTGTCTAACAATATTAAAAAAGGTTTGCTAATTTTCCCACTATATTTCATAGGGTTAGGTTCAAATACTTTATTTAGAGATGGTGTTATTAAAGGAACTATCATTATGATGCACAAAGGAATAGGCGATATTTTTCAAGAAATTAATTTATTTTATGCAGATGCTGGAGTTAGCTGTTCAAAATTAGCAAAACAAATCGCAAAAGCAGGTTTTGCTAAATCAGCTTTTTTAGCTGGTATACCTGGCACAATAGGCGGGGCTCTTGCAATGAATGCTGGATGTTATGGAGCAGAAACATGGGATTACGTTTCAAAAGTTCTTGTGATAGATGCTGAAGGTAATCAGATAATAAGATTTAAGGAAGAATTTAGGACAGGATATAGAAAGGTTATTAACAAAAAGAAGCAAAATGAATACTTTTTAGGAGCATGGTTTAACTTTCCTAAAGGACAATCAGATCTCGCACAAAATGAAATAAAAGATTTATTGCTTAAAAGAAAAAAAACTCAACCTTTGGATTGGCCAACAGCAGGATCAACATTTAGGAATCCACATAACAATTATGCAGCAAAACTAATCGAAGAGTGTAATTTAAAGGGATATACAATTGGGGGTGCGCAGATATCGAAGAAACATGCAAATTTTATAATAAATCTCGGAAATGCTTCTGCGATAGATATAGAAAAACTTATTGAGTATGTAAGGAAAAGGGTTTTTGATTTAAAAAAAATTATGCTTGAAACAGAAATCAAATTTATTGGGGATAATTATGCCCCCAAATAAATATGGAAAAGTCGCAGTTTTATTAGGAGGTGAATCAAATGAAAGGGAAATCTCTATCCAAAGTGGAAAAGCAGTATTTGAAGCATTGCAATCTTGCAATATTGAAAGCTTTTTAATCGATCCCAAAATAGATTCTTTAAACTTAATAAAAAAAAGTGATAGAGCATTTATTTGTTTGCATGGAAAGGATGGGGAAGACGGAAAAATTCAAGCCTATTTAGATAAGGTTAATATACCCTATACAGGAAGCGATGCGAAATCTTCTAGGTTAGGAATGGATAAGTTTTTATCAAAAAGTATATGGAGTGAAAAAGGAGTAAAGACGCCAGCATTTATTAAAATAGACTCAGAGACAAAATTTAAATCTATAGAGCAAAAATTGGGGCTACCTTTTTTTCTAAAACCAGTAAATTCTGGATCAAGTTTAGGTATAAGTAAAGTTTTCAATGAAAGTCAGTTTTATGAATCTTTCAAGGAAGCATATAAAATTGATTCATTGGTAATAGCTGAGGCAATGATTGATGGAAGAGAATTTACATTACCAATTTTGAAGAATATACCACTTTCATTAATAGAGATTCGCACAAAAACAGATTTTTATGATTATGAGGCAAAATATCATAGAGATGATACAGAGTTTATATGTCCTACTGATCTTAATGAGTCTTTAATAAGTATAATAAAGAAATTATCAATAGAGTCTTTCAATCTTTTAGGCTGTTCTGGATGGGGGCGAGTTGATCTTATGATTGATAATAAAGGTAATATTTTTATAATTGAAGTAAACACTATTCCTGGAATGACAAGTCACAGTTTAGTCCCTTTATCAGCAAGCAATTCTGGAATCTCATTTAAAGATCTTGTTTTAAGTATATTGGATACCTCTTATGCTTAATTCTATCTCGAGCCTACAAAAGATAACATTACTGATTTATTTTTTAATTTTTAGCTCAAGTATTTTTTTAATATGGCAGATGCTCTCAAGAGCAGACCTTCCTATAAAAGAAATTATGATCAAAGGACAATATGACTCAATAGATAGTGAACAAATACATTTAATTGCAAATAAGTACTTAATTGGTAATTTTTTTACAGTAAATTTAAAAAGCACTCAAAATGCTTTTAAAAAGTTACCATGGATAAGAGATGTAAGTGTAAGAAGAAAATGGCCAGATAAGTTATTTATTACAATTGAAGAACATAATGTACTTGCAAGATGGGGAAATCTTGGGTTAGTAAATAATTATGGTGAAATTTTTAACGCAGCATTTCAAGATGATCTTCCTGTATTTAATGGTGATGAAAAATTTGTAATGGACATAACAAAAAAATATTACAAAATAAATAAAATACTCAGCAAGGAGCTTATTCAAGTTGGTACAATCTCTTTATCTAATAGATTATCTTGGGAGATTGTTACAGATAATCAGCTTAAAATTATACTTGGCCAAGATAATGTGTTAAAAAAACTTAGTTCATTTATTACTCATTATCAAGATGTTCTTTACAAGGTAAAGAAACGAATTGAGTACGTTGATTTGAGATATAAAGATGGTTTTTCTGTGAAAGTAATAAATGAAAGTTCACGTAAATTTAAGAAAGAAAAAATTATTTTATGATTAATGGAAAGGAAGAGAAGAACCTTGTAGTTGCCTTGGATGTGGGAACTTCAAAAATTGTTGTTATTGTTGCTGAACTTCAAGAAGATGGTATTTTAAAAATTATTGGATTGGGCCAACATTTATCAAAAGGTTTAAAAAAGGGAGTAGTGATAAATATAGATTCAACTATTCAGGCTATACAAAGGGCTATTGAAGAGGCAGAGTTAATGGCTGATTGTAAAATTAAAGATGTTTATACAGGTATTGCTGGGAATCATATTAAGAGCTTAAATTCTCATGGAATGGTAAAAGTTAAAGATTCTGAAGTGTCACAAATGGATATTGATCGTGTTTTTGAAACAGCTCAAGCAATAACCCTTCCGCCAGATCAACAGGTCTTGCACGTCCTAACACAAGAATATATTTTAGATGATCAACATGACATAAAAGAGCCCTTGGGAATGAGTGGTATGAGGTTGGAAGTAAAGGTTCATATTGTCTCTGGAGCGATTGCAGCTGCCCAAAATATTGTTAAATGTATTAAAAGATGTGGATTAGATGTTGTGGAACTAGTTCTCCAACCCTTGGCATCAAGTGAGGCAGTTTTAACCAAAGATGAAAAGGAGCTTGGAGTATGTTTGGTAGATATTGGAGGAGGTACAACTGATATTGCTATAATTAAAAATGGTAGCATTCAACACACAGCAGTAATTCCTATAGCTGGAGATCAAATAACAAATGATATAGCTGTTGCTTTTACAACGCCCTATCAATCGGCAGAGGATATTAAGATAAA
>CALKDJ010000107.1 GCA_938084195.1 uncultured Methylophilaceae bacterium | reverse complement strand
TGATGACTTTATTGATAGCTTTATTGATCTGAAAATGGACGAAGTTACCCGTATGAGAATGACTCCACATCCAATTGAATTTGAAATGTATTACAGCGTTTAATTTAAATACTGGAAAAAAGTGGGCTTCAGAGCCCACTTTTTTTCTCTAAACAAACAGCTACGTGTTAAATAACTTTTGTTCAGCAAGGGTATTTATCAAAATTAAATTTAAACAATTAAAAAACTTGGCTTAGTTCTTGCTTGAAAATACTACATGGGGCACATAAAGATGACACCACCAAAAGTATATCCAGATTTTGAAGGATTAGAGTATTTAACTGCTGCTGTCATTATATGCGACGCCAAATTTTTAGTTTTATATATCAACCCAAGCACTGAAGCGCTATTAGAAATAAGTAATGATCAAGCATGTAACCAAAGTATAGAAAAATTTTTAGATGATGTGGAGTTTTTTAAACATGCAGCAAATAAGGCCAAAGAATCACAAAATGCTTTTAGAGAAAATGAATTTTTTATTAAGACAAAGCATAACAAAACGTTATGTGTCACCTTAACAGTAACAATGATTAACAATGGGGCTAATTATTTAATAGAAATGATTCAAATGGATCAACAGGTCAAGATAGCAAAAGAGGAAAGAATGTTCATACAACAACAAGCTAATACCGAGCTTCTAAGAAATCTTGCTCATGAAATTAGGAACCCTTTAGGAGGGTTAAGGGGAGCTGCTCAACTTCTAGAAAAAGAGCTTGAATCAAAGAATCTTAAAGAATATACAACCATTGTTATCGCAGAAGCGGACCGATTACAGAATTTGATGAATAAATTACTGACGCCTCATCAACTTCCAGACTACCAAATGACAAATATTCACGAGGTGATTGAACGAGTAAGGGGGTTAATTGTTTCTGAGTTTGAAGGAGAAATAGAATTTATAAGGGACTATGATGTCAGTCTTCCGGAATTTACAGCTGATAGAGAAAAATTAATACAAGCTCTTTTAAATATCGGTCGCAATGCAATTCAAGCAATGTTGAAAGATTCTACAATTAAACCCAAATTAAAAATTGTTACCAGATCAGAACGGCAAATTATCTTTCACAAAAAAAAGCACTCAAATGCAATAAGAATCGATATTATTGATAACGGGCCTGGAATACCCAAAAATATTAAAGATAAGATTTTTTATCCCCTAGTGTCTGGCAATGAACAAGGTACCGGACTTGGTCTCTCTTTAGCTCAAAACTTTATCACGCTTCATAAAGGTTTAATAGAGGTTGAAAGTAATCCCGGAAAAACAGCTTTTACCATAATCCTCCCTGTTAAAAATGACTTAAAAAATAGCAAAGGTTTATAAAAAATGAAAAATATATGGATTCTTGATGATGATAAATCAATAAGATGGGTTTTCGAAAAAGCCCTCGGAAAAGCCAATTTACCATTTAAAACTTTCTCAAATAGCAATGAGGCTATTAATCAATTTAATCATGAAAAACCAAGTGTTATTGTAAGTGATATTCGTATGCCAGGAGAATCAGGATTAATTTTTTTAAGCAAAGTCAAAGATAAGTTTCCTGAAATACCCATAATCATAATGACTGCCTATTCTGATCTTGATACTGCTGTTTCAGCCTTCCAGAAAGGAGCTTTTGAATATATTGCAAAACCTTTTGATATAGATAAGACGCTAGAAGTCATTAAACAAGCTCTATCAGAGTCAGCTTCATCGCAAAGTGAGAGTAATGAAAATAGTGATAATATTCCAGATATCATAGGTAAATCTTCTGCGATGCAGGACGTTTTTCGTGCCATTGGAAAACTAAGTCAATCTAATGCAACTGTACTTATTAATGGCGAATCCGGTTCAGGTAAAGAATTAGTCGCTCAAGCTATCCATAAAAATAGTCAAAGATATGAACATGCTTTTATAGCTATTAATACTGCCGCTATTCCTAAAGATCTCTTGGAGGCAGAATTATTCGGCTATGAGAAAGGATCTTTCACTGGAGCTAATCAGCAACGGAAAGGAAGGTTTGAACAAGCAAATGGGGGAACGCTTTTCTTAGATGAAATTGGTGATATGCCTTTAGAACTTCAAACCAGGTTGCTTCGCGTTTTAAGCGAGGGAAAATTTTATCGGATAGGGGGACAAGAATCCGTTTCTGTTGATGTAAGAGTTATAACAGCAACCCATCAAAATCTTGAAGGATTAGTAAAGGAAAATAAATTTAGAGAAGATTTATATCATCGATTGAATGTTATTAAAATTATTGTGCCTCCTTTACGTGATCGAAAGGATGATATTGAGGCTTTAGCCAATTTCTTTTTATCAAAAAGCGCTAATTCGCTTAAAACAGATTCAAAAATCTTATCATCTGAAGTAAAGGTGTTCTTTAGTAGCCTTGATTGGAAAGGAAATGTTCGTCAACTTGAAAACGTGTGCCACTGGCTTACTGTTATGACAGCAGGCAATACCATTAATATAGCCGATCTTCCGGAGGATTTAAAAGAATCTGACGAACATGCGCTATCTATTCAAAACCAAGTAAATTGGATAAATGGATTGGAAGCAGATATTAATAGTAAAATTTTACAAGGCAATGATCAAATTTATGATGCTTTCATTCAATTGACTGAAAAGTCACTGATTGAGAGTGCTCTTGGATATACCAAAAATAAGAAAATTGAAGCAGCAAAAATCTTAGGTATTGGTCGAAATACCATTACCCGCAAGATTAAAGAGCTCAACATCAAATAAAAAAGGCTCCCTAAGGAGCCTTTTAAATAACCTTTTCTTTAAGAATAAAATCCTAGAAGAATATGATTGCACCAAGGTTAATGTGCTGAGACTCAGCAGAAACGCCTGAATGGTCCTCAGATTCAATATCATTGTACTCAGCAACTAAATTAAGATGCTTAGTTAATGGGTGGTATGCACCTACTGTCCAACGATCATTAGAATCAAATACCGCAGCACCTGCAGCATCAGTGTTTGCTAGGTCTTGACTTGTAGTAGCAACCGCTACACCAAGTTTAGTACCTGTTGGGATAACATAAGTAGCTTGTATATATCCACCGTCTTGATCACGTTCGTCTGCATTGGCATTACCTAGACGATTCAATGATAAGCCATCACCATTACCCTCACCAGAGTAGTAATATGCAACTAGACCTAAGTTTCCAGCGTTAAAGCTAGCACCAATTTCTTGA
>CALKDJ010000106.1 GCA_938084195.1 uncultured Methylophilaceae bacterium | reverse complement strand
ATCTATTTGGAGATGATTTGAAACAATCATTATCATCAGGAGCCAAATTAAAAATAGCTGCATCTTGTTTTTCTATTTATGCTTTTGAAGCCCTTAAAGATGAATTAGAACAAATTGAATCTTTAGAATTTATTTTTACTTCCCCTACTTTTACTCCAAATAATGCTTTGGATAATCTCAGAAAAGAGATAAGAGAATTTTATATCCCAAAATCAGAGCGAGAGAAAAGCTTTTATGGAAGTGAATTTGAAATACAATTAAAAAATCAATTAACACAAAAAGCTATCGCAAAAGAATGCGCTGACTGGGTTAAGAGAAAAGCTATCTTTAAGTCAAATATTGCTGATGTTCCAATGCAACAATTTGCATGTATTAAGGATCCACAATCAGATGCGGCATTTTTACCATTAACAGGATTTACAGCGGTAGATCTAGGGTATCAAAAAGGCAATGCAGTCTCAAGTTACGTAAATAGGTTTGATGAATCAGAACAAACTAAGACTTATATAGAATTATTTAACCAGCTATGGACCGATGAGGAAAGACTAAACGATGTAACACAAAAACTTTTAGATCATATCGGTACGGTCTACAAAGAAAATTCTCCCGAAAGCATTTATTTTTTTATGCTTTACAATATTTTTAATGAATTTTTAGAGGACTTAAACGAAGATTTTTTGCCAAACGATCTAACAGGCTATAAAGAGTCACAGATTTGGTCAAAGATGTTTAATTTCCAAAGAGATGCTGCAACAGGAATTATTAATAAACTTGAGAAGTTTAATGGATGTATTTTGGCTGACAGTGTCGGGTTAGGAAAGACATTTACAGCTCTTGGTGTTATTAAATATTATGAGCTAAGAAATAAAACAGTATTGGTGTTAAGTCCAAAGAGGTTAGCAGGAAATTGGAAGAATTTTAATTCTAATTATAAGACAAATCCAATTGCAGGCGACCGTCTAAACTTTACTGTTCTTAATCACACAGACTTATCAAGAGAAAAAGGGGAGTCTTATGGTATTGAGCTTGATAGAGTCAACTGGGAAAACTATGACCTCGTAGTAATTGATGAATCACATAATTTTAGGAATATAGGAACTCACAAAGATAAGGAAACTCGTTACGATAAATTAATGAAAAAGGTCATCAGGGCTGGCGTTAAAACAAAGGTTCTTATGTTGTCTGCTACGCCTGTCAACAATCGCTTTGGTGATCTAAAAAATCAGCTTGCTTTGGCTTATGAAGGTGATTCAGAACAAATGAGCAAACACATAAATACTTCACATAGTATTGAAGATATATTTAAAAATGCTCAACGCGTTTTTAATGATTGGTCAAAATTACCAGCCGAAAAAAGAACAGCTAGTGCTATTTTAAATAAGCTTGACTTCGATTTTTTTGAATTACTCGATAGTGTCACAATTGCAAGATCACGAAAACATATAGAGACTTATTACGATACAGCTGATATTGGAAAGTTTCCTGAAAGACTTAAACCAATCACTAAAAGCCCCAAACTAACCACTCTCGATAATGTTATCGGTTTTAATAAAATATTTGAAAGTCTTGGGCAACTAAAGCTTTCAGTGTATGCACCGATTACCTATATCTTACCTAGCATGCTTTCTAAATACGAAGATTTATATGACACTGAAATAGAGGGAGGGAAGAGTAAGTTTAGACAAGTGGATCGTGAGAAAAGCTTACAATCCTTGATGACAGCTAATCTACTTAAACGTCTTGAAAGCTCTGTGTATGCATTCAGGTTAACCTTGGAAAGATTAAAAAATCTGCATAATGAGACACTAACTACTATAAATAATTTTAATAATGGAAAGATAGAAGATGCAGGACTTTCATCTATATTGGAAAATGAAGATACAGATGATGAAGATTTAGAAAATATGAGTGAAGCGATTATCGGAAGTAAAGTAAAGATTAATCTTGCCGATATGGATTTATTATCTTGGCAGCATGATTTAGAGGTTGATTTAGAAGGGATTAATTATTTGTTATCTGAAATGAATAAAATTACTCCAGAACATGATTGCAAGCTTCAAGATATCAAGATGCAAATTCATAAAAAAATAAATCATCCTATTAATAGTGATAACAAAAAGATTTTAGTTTTTAGTGCTTTTGCTGACACTGTTGATTACCTCTATGAGCATATATCTTCATATGTTACTCATAGTCATGGCCTGCATAGCGCAAAAGTATCAGGCTCCGGAAATAAAACAACAGCTAAAGGTTCCTATGATTTTCAATCTATCTTAACTTTATTTTCTCCTAGGTCAAAGGATAAAACAGTCTTAATGCCTAACGATTTAAATGAAATTGATATCCTCATAGGTACTGACTGTATTTCGGAGGGGCAAAACTTACAAGATTGTGACTACGTTATTAATTACGATATTCATTGGAATCCAGTTCGTATTATTCAGCGATTTGGTCGAATTGATCGGATTGGATCAGATAATGATTTTATTCAACTAGTTAATTATTGGCCCGATATCTCCCTAGATGAATACATAAACCTTAAAAAACGAGTTGAGAGTCGCATGATGATTGTTGATGTATCAGGTACAGGTGATGATAATGTTTTAACTGCTGAAGCAAATGATGTTACTTATCGTAAAGAGCAGCTCAGGCGCCTTCAAGATGAAGTTATTGATATGGAGGATCTTAAAACCGGTATATCTATTTCCGATCTTGGTCTTAACGATTTTAGAATTGATCTGCTGAGCTGCATAAAAGAACATAATCAATTAAGCTTAATGCCAACCGGAATGCATGCGGTTGTTCCTGAAGATCCAAAAACTGGTTTAGTGCCAGGTGTTATTTTTACT
>CALKDJ010000105.1 GCA_938084195.1 uncultured Methylophilaceae bacterium | reverse complement strand
ATCAAAGAATACGGTTAACACTGTTTCTATAAAACTTGATAAACATAAAGCTGAACTAACCCACATTGAGTCAGAAGCGGAAGCGGCGAGGCAGGCACATATTCAGGCATCGGATGCGATAAATGTAAATCAAGCAAAATTTTATGAGACCAATTCTGCCGTTACCGATGTCGAGAATCGATTGAATAATTTAAATGAAAAAATAGCAAGGCTTTCTCAACTTAAAGAAAACAGCCAGATAAAGTTTCAAGAGTACGAAACCCTCCACAATCAATTAGCAAGTCAGTTGGATGAAAGTGATAAGGAACTGGTAGATAATAATCAAAGACTCAGTCAGCTTGCAGATGAGCTTGAGGTGAGTAGAACCGAATTTGTAGTAGCTGAAACATCATACAAGCAGGCTGAGGCACAATGGAGTCAAAGTAATACCAAGCTTCAAGAGTTAGGGGAGCGTTCCAATGTTGAGAATGCAACCATTGAGCTATCTGAGGAAATTATCAAAGACTTACATACCAGAATTCAATTATTAGATGATGAATTAAAAGAATTAAAGGAAGGGGAAGTAGAGGTAAAAAAACCAGAGGAACTGATTGATGCTGAAAAAATGGAACAGGATGTAATTGATCGGATAAATAATGAAAAAAATAAACTAGAAAATCTAAATAAAGAAGCCGATCAGATTAAAGAAGATACCTTAATTAACAAACAAGCTATCAGTGAAGCAGAGATACACATTAGTTCGCTTAAACAGATGGATGAGGCGGAAGCAAACCCAGAAAAGATTGCAGACTGGCTAGGAACCATTGGCAGTCATAACAAAGATAACATTTTTAAAGAAATTGAAATTAAGGATGGCTGGGAAATGGCTTTGGGTAATATACTCGGAGCTCGAATGCATGCCTATCAAGCATTAGATTTCAAGGATGGTAACAACAAAAGACCTCCACACTCGGTGGCACTTATTACGGCAAAGAATGTTTCATCATTTACTCTTAATGAAAAATTAACTTCTGCGTTAACTATGGTAAACCTCAAAAATTCAGATATCGAGCCTGCTATGAGCGAATGGCTTGCTCATACCTATATTTCCTCTTCAAATGATGCTTTAGCGAATCAAAAACATTTAAAAGCAGGGGAGATAGTGGTTACCAAAGAGGGTGATATTTTCGGTACGAATTTTCAGATCATCAGCAGTGAGTCGGAAGACCAAAGTAACCATCTGCTTCGAATGAAGAAAATTGATCAGTATCAAAAACAATTGCCGACACTCTTAGATGCACAAAAAAAATTACACGATACATTTAATGTTAATGATAATGAGCAAAAAGCATGTAAAGAACAATTAATCCTTTTAGAAACGCAACAGAAAAAAATAGCAAATGAAATGGATGATTATCGTCAGTCATACAATAAACAATTAAATCTTGTTGAAGTAAATAACAACAGGTTGGTTACTGTAGAAAATGACAAACAAAATCTCGAGTCACAGGCTGAAACCAACACTAAAAAACTGAATGCAAAGAAAATTATAATTGAACAGCTAGCAACAGAAATAAGTACCATTAAAGGCGAGAACTTAGTACATAAAGATGCAAAGACACAATCCCAAATTATTTTTGATGAAAAAAAATTAGCATTTGATAATCAGCAAAAATTAGAACAGGAAATTGGTTATAACATTAAAGTTTTAGATAATAAGATATCGACTATTCATGAACGACAAAGTACCCTGATTAATGAAAAGAATACTCTCCTTCAGGAATTAAATAACGCAAATAATGATGAGCATAAAGATGATATAGGGAGCCTAGAGAGTGAATTACAACAGAAATTAGAGGAAAAGGAAGTAGCAGAAAAGTCTTTAACTTCTGCGCGTGAGGA
The DNA here is from genome assembly GCA_938084195.1 of uncultured Methylophilaceae bacterium. The sequence continues at coordinate 4,321 of CALKDJ010000105.1, read as the reverse complement.
TATATCGGTAAAAGAAAATAAATTAAGGGAGCTGGAAAGTAAAAGGTTAGAAGCGCAACATGCGCTAAATCCAATCAATGAAGAATTGCAGCAGGCACGCTTAAACGAAAGGGAGGCTAATGTTGTTTTTGAGCAGTGCTGCGAATCGATTAATACATCAAGCATCCAAGAGGAAACCATCGAACAAAGTTTGAAGGAAGATGCTGATCTTGATCAATTAGAAGAATCATACATAAATACTAATAATCGCATAGAGAGATTAGGACCCGTCAATCTAGCGGCCATATCGGAGCTAGAGACAATTAGGGAAAGACAAGCCTACATCCAAAAACAGGTTGAAGATCTTGAGGAAGCATCAAAAACGCTACTGGATGCAATCCATAAAATAGATAGAGAAACACGAGAGAAACTTAAGGCAACTTATCAGGAAGTTAATCAAAACTTCAATGATTTTTTTAAAACACTTTTCAACGGTGGTCGAGCACAGTTAGAACTTTTAGGACAAGAAATTTTAGATACCGGATTGCAAGTTGTTGCTCAACCTCCTGGTAAGAAAAATCAGACCATTCACTTACTATCAGGAGGGGAGAAAGCCTTAACTGCCATCGCCTTAGTATTTGCATTATTTAAATTAAATCCATCTCCATTCTGTTTGATGGATGAAGTGGACGCACCTTTGGATGACTCAAATGCTCAACGATTTTGTGATGTAGTGAAGAGTATGGCTAAAAATACACAATTCCTATTCGTCTCCCACAATAAGCTTACTATGGAAATAGCTGAGCAATTAATTGGCGTTACCATGCAAGAGGCAGGAGTTTCAAGAATAGTTGAGGTGGATTTGCAAGATCTTCATACTATGGAATTAGTGGAATAAATAAGGTTATGAGCGACGTACAACTAGCATTATTAATTTTAGGACTGATTGTTATCTTAATAATGATCATACATAATTGGGCCCAAATAAGGCAGCATAATAAAAGAAAAGAGAAGCTCACTAATGGTTCAAGTCCACAAATAAATGAGGATAATGATCCTTTATTTCAATCCGCTGAGTTTGATATTACTGAGCAAGCTAACGATCTAAATATTTCCTCCGAAGGTTCCGCTAAAGTCATTAAAGATAATCTTCCCGAAGGCATCTTTCCGGAGATTGAGACTGTTGCTTCGATAACTTGTAAGAAAACTTTTAATACGCTTGAGAATCTATTTATCGATCGCATAAAGGGCATAAAAGGAGCGAGGCTATACATTAGGAATGATAACGATATATGGACTACAGATTTAGCAATTGAGGAAGGTATAAGGTTTAATCAAATCCTCATAGTTCAGCAACTTGCCTCGAGGGAAGGCTCCCTTAGCAATGTTGCCGTTGCAGATATTTCAACGTATGTTAATGACGTTAATAATGCCGTAGACGGCACATTATTTTGGTTGTTTAATCGAGATATTTCTATTGAAACAAAGAAACTTTCTGATTTTTGTAAGGAGGTGGATAGAGCGATGAGTATAAAAGTGATCCCTAAGAGTGATTCTGCTTTCCATCCGGCAGCGCTTATTGATTTCTTCAAGAATCCAAATATCAATAAAGGTGAAGATAATATTCACAGGCTTGTAAATGCGAATAATTCTGAAGAAATAATTTGCGAAATTCTCAACCTATCTGGTAAGCCGTTAGAATTAAATCATGAATCCTTTATACAAGGCATTGTATTTAAGATGGATGTTCCAAATACCCTAAATATTACCCACGCTTTCAATGAAATGATTAGGGTTATGAGAGAAGCATGCACAAACCTTAATGGCTCTTTAGTAGATGTTGGCAATAAACCAATGAATGATGACTATGTAAGTCGAGTGTATGTATATTTAAAAAATGTTGAACAAAAAATGTTAACTAAAAACATCACACCTGGTGGTGAGTTAGCTAAAAAAATATTCTCCTAATGAATGCACAAGAAACAATGCAAGAAAGAATAGACACACTAAAAGCACTCATTACATCCCATAACTATAATTATTATGTTCTGGATGATCCAGAAATTTCTGATGCTGAATTTGATAGCTTATTTAATGAGCTGAAAGAAATCGAAGATACGAACCCAAGTTTAATTACTGCTGATTCCCCTACGCAACGAGTTGGTGGAGAGTCCAATAAGGCCTTTAAACAAGTAAAACATGAACGACCTATGCTTTCTTTAGGTAATGCTTTTGATGAGAGTGACCTAGTTGCCTTTGAAAAACGTATCTGCGATGAGCTCGGCATAAATGAAGTTATCTATACTGCTGAACCAAAGTTTGATGGCTTAGCCGTCACACTAAGCTATAAGGATAGATTGCTTGATTTGGCAGCGACACGAGGTGATGGAACTGTTGGGGAGGACGTAACGCATAATATAAAAACTATTAAGTCTGTTCCCCTGAAGCTCTCTGATAAGGCTCCTGACGGCATAATTGAAGTTAGGGGAGAAGTGGTGATGCTAAAAAACGACTTCTCTGACTTAAATCGAAGGCAGCAAGAGTTAAATGAAAAGTTATTTGCGAATCCAAGGAACGCTGCAGCAGGAAGTTTAAGGCAGCTAGACCCAGCGATTGCAGCAGCAAGACCATTAAGTTTTTACGCCTACAGCATCTATTGTGATAACCACAAATTAGCATCACAGATGGATGGGTTGCAATTATTAAAAGCATTGATGATACCTACAACAAAACTTACAAAAGAAATATCAGGTGTGAGCAATCTAATAACCTATTACAACAATATTAGTGTGTCGAGAGACAGCCTTCCTTTTGATATAGATGGGGTGGTGTACAAAGTAAACTCACTAAATCTTCAAGATGAGCTTGGTTTTGTTTCCAGGGCTCCTCGATGGGCTATAGCACATAAATTTCCTGCAGAGGAAGCTACCACCCAGATTATTGATATAACCGTTCAAGTCGGACGAACTGGCTCCATAACCCCTGTGGCACGCCTTAAACCAGTAGAGGTGGCTGGAGTGACCGTAACAAATGCCACATTGCATAATGAAGATGAAATGCGAAGAAAAGACATTCAAATAGGAGATCATGTAGTGGTTAGGAGAGCAGGGGATGTCGTTCCCGAGGTGGTTAAGGTTAAGTTAGATAAAAGACCGAAGGCAACCAAGTTTTTTGCGATGCCTGAACATTGTCCTTCCTGCGGCTCTCAACTAAAAAGAATGGAAGGAGATGCTGTTCTTAGATGTGAGGCTGGCATAAAGTGCCCAGCACAGAGAAAACAAGGCATTATGCATTTCGCCTCAAGAAAGGCTATGGATATCGATGGATTAGGAGAAAAAATTGTAGATCAATTGATTCAAAATGGTTTGATTAAAAATTTTTCAGACTTATACAACATTAAATCCGATGATCTAATAAATTTAGAAAGATTTGCAAGTAAATCGGCATTAAATTTAATTCAATCAATTGATAAGTCAAAACAAGCTACGCTTGCAAAGTTTATATACGCCCTTGGTATAAGGAACGTAGGAGAAGCAACAGCCTATGATTTAGCAGGTCATTTTGGTTCTATAAATGCAGTAATTGATGCAAATATAGACGACTTAATTAATATCCATGATATTGGACCTACTGTAGCTGAATCAATTGTTAAATACTTTACTGATACAAGCAATGTTGCAGAGATCAAGCTATTATTAAGTAAAGGTTTTGTTTTGGAGACTGAAAAGACAAGAGATAATACAAGCTCTGAACTTGAGGGGCTTAATTTTGTCCTTACTGGTACGTTGCCCAACCTTAAGAGGGAAGACGCAAAAGAGCTTATTATGAATAACGGAGGTAAAGTTATATCATCAGTATCCAAAAAAACGGACTACTTAGTTGCAGGCGATGAGGCTGGGAGTAAGCTAGATAAAGCTAATGCGCTTAATGTAAAGATTATCGATGAGGATGCATTAATAAAATTAACCAAATAAAGGGAATTATGAATAAAGAATTTACTTTAAGTTTTATTTTTATAACATTGTTTACAAATAATATATATGCTTACAATGCTAATAATGACTGTGAAAACCTATTGAAGAATGGTGAAAACAAGAAGGCTGTAGTCGCTGCAAAAAGGGTAAAAAATCAGTACGATTCATACTTTTGCTCTGCAAAAGCCAATTATCGAATGAAGAACTATGCTGCTGCCATTAATGAGTTTGATGAAAGCACTAAATATGCAGATTTGCCCGTTGATCAATTATTTTCATATCTATATATGGGGATCACCCAAAGGGATAACGGGGATATTAACACTTCAACATCCACGTTTACCAAGGGTTTAAACACAGCTGCTCTT
>CALKDJ010000104.1 GCA_938084195.1 uncultured Methylophilaceae bacterium | reverse complement strand
AACCAAGCCTGTCCTGCGTCATGGAAGCCAGGAGAGGAGGCTCTTACGCCCTCTCTTGATCTTGTAGGCAAAATTTAAATCATTACATTTTAAGGGTCAAAAAATGACTCTTAGTGGTAAAAATATAAGAAATTAAAATGGCACTTGACCAAAAGATAAAAGAGCAACTTATTCAGTATTTGAATAAGCTTGAGACCGATGTAGTTATTGATGCTTATATTGATAGCGAAGAATCATCTAATTCTATGATGGATCTTTTAAGTGAAATAGTAGCAATAACAGATAAAATTAATCTTGTAGCACACAAAGACTCGAACGAAAGAATACCTTCTTTTAAGATAAATAAACCAGAAGAAGAAACTGGTATCCAGTTTGCTGGTATTCCATTAGGTCATGAATTTACATCTTTAGTTTTGGCGCTCCTTCAAGTCGGTGGTCATCCTATTAAACTCTCTTCTGATCAAATTGATCAAATTCGAAGTATCGAGGGTAAGTATAATTTTGAGACATTTATTTCCTTAACTTGCCATAATTGCCCTGATGTTGTTCAAGCTCTTAATGTGATGGCCTTGATTAATCCAAATATTAACCATTGTATGATTGATGGCGCTTTATTTCAGGATGAGGTTAGTGAAAGAAAAATTATGTCTGTGCCTACTATTTTCTTAAATGGCGAGGAATTTGGACAAGGACGAGTCGAGCTTGAGGAAATTATTAATCAAATAGATAGTAAAGCTGGGGATAAAGCTGCAGAGAAGATATCAAAAAAGGATCCATTCGATATGCTTGTTGTTGGTGGTGGCCCTGCAGGTGCATCAGCTGCAGTATATGCCGCTAGAAAGGGAATTAAGACGGGAGTAGTTGCAGAGCGATTTGGTGGCCAAGTGATGGATACCTTAGGCATTGAAAATTTCATCTCTGTAAAAGCAACTGAGGGACCCAAACTTGTTGCTGCTTTGGAGGAACATGTCAAGGAGTATGACGTTGATATCATTAATTTACAGAAAGCAAAAAAACTATCAAAAAATGAAAATAGCTATTACGAGCTAGAGCTTGAAGGAGGAGGAAAACTAGAAAGTAAATCTATCGTTATTGCTACTGGCGCCAGATGGAGAGAGTTAGGCATCAAGGGTGAACTTGAGTTTAAAAATAAAGGAGTAGCTTATTGCCCACATTGTGATGGACCACTATTTAAGGGAAAAAAGGTTGCAGTTGTTGGTGGAGGTAACTCCGGGGTTGAGGCTGCAATTGATTTAGCTGGAATTGTTGGACACGTGACAATCCTTGAATTTGAATCTGAATTGAAAGCTGATCAAGTTTTGGTTGATCGATTAAAAAGCTTAAATAATGTTGATATTTTGTTGAATGTTCAGTCTAGTGAAATTGTGGGAACAGATAAAGTAACGCACATGCAATTTATTGAAAGAAATACTAAAGATGAAAAAAAATTAGATGTTGAAGGAGTATTTATTCAAATAGGTTTGGTTCCCAATACGGATTGGGTAAAAGACAGTATTGCTCTCAGTAAATACGGAGAAATTGAGGTAAATAATCATGGAGAAACATCTATGCCAGGGGTTTTTGCTGCTGGGGATGTAACAACCGTGCCCTACAAGCAAATTATTATTGCAATGGGAGAGGGTTCGAAAGCAGCCCTGGGAGCTTTTGATTTTTTAATAAGGAATTAAATAAGTAATTGTTTAAGTAATGGAATAGTAATAGGCCTTTTAGTTTTTAAGGACCATTCATCTAAAGCATCAATTGTTGCTATCAAATAATGCAAATCTCGATTTAGGTTTACCATACAATAATCAATAATTTTTTTATCTAGAACCATTCCTTTTCCTTCAGCATGCTTTGTTAACGCAAGTTTTTTTTCATCATCCGTTAAGGTTTTAAGTTGATATACAAGCTGCCAATTTAAACGGCTTGAAACATCCTTCCTTAGATTTAAATTATTGGGAGCATCTGCTCCAGTAATAATAAGTTTTGTGTTCGTTTTCTTGGACTCATTGTAAAGATTAAATAAATCTATTTGCTCCTTATCAGAAAGTATCTCGACATCTTCGACAACAGTTATTTTTTTATTCTTTAATGCAGTCGCTAAATGAGATTTGCCGCTTCCATCCTCGCCCCAAATATAAATAAAAAAAAGCTCATCCGAAGTTAAAAGTTTTTTGATAGAACTTAAACATTCTGCATTTTGACCGACAACAAAATTTTCTAACGTTTTTTTTGGGCTCGGGTGAATATTAAGTAATAGTTGATCCATAATGAATGTAGAAAGTATAAATTCAGCAGTAATATCAGTTAAAATTATACTATATGCAGAGCTATCAATTTAATAAGAGGAAATAATACTTGCCTAAAGATACTAAAAATAAAACGATTTCCTATAAAGATGCAGGTGTTGATATTGAAGCTGGTGAACAATTAATCAATAGGATTAAACCCTTTGCCAATCAAACTAAACGTAAAGAGTCTATCGGTGGTTTAGGTGGTTTTGGTTCTTTGTTTGAGATTCCTGAAAAATTTAATAAACCCGTTTTAGTATCTGGTACCGATGGTGTTGGTACAAAACTCAAGCTCGCATTTGATTTAAACAAGCACGAGACTATTGGGCAAGATCTAGTTGCCATGTGTGTAAATGATATTCTAGTTCAAGGGGCTGAACCACTTTTCTTTTTAGATTATTATGCTTGTGGTAAGTTGGAGGTCGATACAGCCACAATAATTATTAAAGGAATTGCAGCTGGTTGCTTACTTGCAAATTGTTCTTTGGTTGGCGGGGAAACCGCAGAAATGCCTGGAATGTATGATGATGGAGAATATGATTTAGCAGGTTTTTGTGTTGGTGCGGTTGAAAAAAATAGAATAATTAACGGATCAAAAGTAAAAGAGGGTAATCTAGTCCTTGGCTTAACATCCTCAGGGGCACATTCAAATGGATATTCATTAATAAGAAAAATTATTTCCCATAGTAAAGTTGATTTAAATAAAGATTTTTATGGTGAAAAATTATCTGACGTTTTAATGAAACCGACAAAAATTTATGTGAAATCAATATTATCTTTGATCGAAAAAGTTAACGTTAATGCAATGGCTCATATTACAGGAGGTGGAATAATGGAAAATCTACCAAGAGTATTGCCTATTCATTTGTCCGCAAAAATTAATAAAAAATCATGGGAATTACCTCATTTATTTCAATGGCTTAAGGATGAGGCAAATTTAGATGATACTGAACTTTATAAGACTTTTAATTGTGGTATTGGGATGGCAATCATAGTAGATGAAAAAGATGCTCAAGAGGCAAGTAATCTTTTGAGAGAATTGGGTGAAGAGGTTCATGTTATTGGAAGAATTGAGCAATCGGACAAAGATGAGCATCAAGTTAAAATTACATAATCTCTTTATATTAAGTATTTTAACGTTAAGTTTAAATGCGTTGGCAAAAGATTTCCCAGAGAAATTTTCTATGGTTTATGCATTGAATCAAACCTCATCCAAGCTTGGGAAAGTGGATGTTGCTTATAGTCAATCAAAAAATAACTATAAATTAAATGTTTTGGTTAAAGGACAAGGCATTTTAAGTCTGATGGGTGATCGAAAACTCATAAGTGAGGGAGAGATAAAAAATCATCGATTTTACCCTCTCAAATTTGAACATAGAAATAGTAAACGCCCAAAAAAGAATATTACCTCCGAATTTTTTTATGATAAAAAACTTATAAAATCGATTTATAAGGGAAGAAATATTGAAAAAGAACTCTTGGATGGAACTTTAGATGTGGCTGTATTTTTAATGCAATTTAATTTTATACACACAATGAAGACATCTTATAATTTTGAAGTTTTTCAAGGAAAGAAAACAAGAACTTATTCATATAAAAAAATAAAAGATATATCCATAGAGATTGATCAAAGAATTATTGAGACTGAATTATACGAAGGTGAAATTATTGGCCGTGAAAACTCTACCCATCAAGTGTGGATTTCAAAAAATAATTATCGTGTACCTGTTAAATTAACAATTCCCACCGATTTGGGTTTTATCGTCAATCAAGAACTAGTAAGCACTAATTTACCCATATAAATTTAAGTTAATTTTTTCATAAAGATTGCCAATGCATAAGTTATTAATTAAAGCTACCATAGAAATTTTAGAGGAAAGTTTTACAAGAAATCTTCCTGCAGATATTCAATTAAGCAATTTTTTTAAAAAAAATCGTCATTTAGGAAGTCATGATAGGTCAGACATTGCCGAGCTATACTACGGCATAATAAGAAATAGAAAATTACTTGAAGAAATTGTCGGCAGTAAGAATCTTAATAAAGCTATCCTAATTTATTTTTTAGTGATTCAAGGACGAAGTATAAAGGATTTAAGTTTGTTTGCTGAAGAGCACGAAATTGAATGGCTTATAGACAAGAAAAAAAATAAAACACAAATTGATTCATGGCCTACAAAGCTTAGTCTTCCTGAATGGATTTGGGAGAAATTTATTGCTTCTTATGGGGAGGAGGAAGCTATTAAGCTTGGTTCCTCCTTATTAAATCCAGCCTCACTAAATATTAGAGTAAATACTTTAAATAATATATCTGTTAAAGAGGTAGTTGAAGAACTAAAAAAATCGTTTAATTTTTCTAAAGATAAAATTGTTGAAACCAAATTATCAAAGATAGGTATATCCTTGCCTAGAGGAACTGCAATCCAAAAACATAAATTATTTCTAAATGGGACTATAGAAGTTCAGGAAGAAGGAAGCCAATTACTTACGTATTTACTTAATGTGAAAAGAGGAAATATGGTTGCTGATTTTTGTGCAGGAGCTGGGGGGAAAACACTTGGTTTATCAGCAATGATGAAAAATACAGGAAGAATATATGCTTTTGATATTTCTGATAGAAGATTAGCCAATTTAAAGCAAAGACTTAAAAGATCTGGTGCATCTAATATATCTATGCAAAGAATTCATAATGAGAATGATTTAAAGGTTAAAAGACTAAGAAATAAATTTGACAGAGTTCTAGTGGATGCGCCATGCACGGGATTAGGCACTTTAAGAAGAAATCCAGATTTGAAATGGAGGCAAACAGAAAATGCTTTAAATGAAATGGTTATAAAGCAATTATCAATTTTGTTAGCTGCATCAAAATTGTGTAAAAAAGGTGCCTATTTAGTGTATGCAACATGTAGCATGTTAGAAGATGAAAATGAGAAAATTGTAGCTTCCTTTTTAGCCAGTAACAAAAATTTTAAAATAATACCTCAGCATAATATTATGAAAAAATATGGCATAGATTTAGGGAATAATGACTTTTTAAAATTAACAACAAATCAACATCAAACGGATAGTTTTTTTGGTGCCCTGATGGAGAGAGTGGATTAATGAATAATATTAATAGAAATATTTTAATCGGTGCGCTAATGGGAGTTTTACTAGGTTTTATTTTAAAAATTTATCCAAATTGGCTCCTCTATGAACCTCTATTAGAATTATGTAATTTACTTGGACAATTATTTATCAAGTCATTGAAGATGATATTAGTCCCTCTCGTATTTTTTTCTATTATTGTTGGTGTATCGAATTTAGGAGGTAATAAGAAATCAAGTAATGTATGGAAATTTACGCTAATTTATTTTTTTAGCACTATGGCAATAGCAATTTGTATAGCCCTTCTGGTTATGAATTTGGTGAATCCTGGAGTTGGTATGGTCATTGAGTCTTGGCCATCTACTCCTGAAGTGATTAAAAATACGATGTCTCTTAAAGATTTTTTGAGCCAATTTATTTTAGGATTATTTGCTAACCCTTTTCAATCACTTTCATCAGGGAATATTTTACCCCTTATTATATTTTCAATTTTGATAGGGGTAAGTCTTAATAGCTTGGGTCAGAAAAGTTTGGCTGCTAAAAAAGTATTTGATAGTCTTTACGAAGTAATGCTAAAAATTGTGCATTGGATTATGGTATTTGCCCCAGTTGGAATTTTTGCCTTATTATCAACCATGATTGAAAGTCAATCTGCTGAGCTATTTTCACAATTAAGTATTTTCGTTTTTACCGTTATAGGTATTATATTTATTCATGGCATTATTGTCATACCAAGCTTACTTTACTTTTTTACCAAAATTACTCCATTACAATTATGGAAAAATGGTAAACCAGCATTTATTAGTGCATTTGCAACAAGCTCCAGTGCCGCAACACTTCCTCTGACTTTAAGTGTTGCTAATGATAATTTTAAGGTCCCTAAAAGTGTTTCGAATTTTGTATTACCTCTGGGGGCAACTATTAATATGGATGGTACAGCTCTATATGAGGCAGCTGCAGCACTTTTTATTGCTAATTTAGTGGGCATTGATCTGGCACTATCTCAACAGTTGATTTTATTCTTTATAGCTATGGTTGCCTCTATTGGAGCCCCAGGAATTCCAAGTGCTGGAATGGTTACTATGGCAATGGTTTTACAAGTCTTAGGACTCCCTTTAGAAGCACTTGCATTATTACTCCCAATGGATAGATTATTAGATACCTTTAGGACAACAATAAATGTGGAAGGAGATTTGACGGGCGCACTTATTGTGCAAAAAATCTCTAAGTTATGATTTTATTTTTTTTCAATAAAGCGAACTGATAGCGAGAAAGCAGCAGGTATAACAATAAGTGTTAGCAATGTTGAGGATATCATCCCTCCAATGACTGCAATAGCGAGCGGACCATTCTCCTCAGATCCAGCACCCAATCCTAAAGCTGCAGGTAACAATGCTAAGATTAGAGTTATAGAAGTCATCAAAACAGGTCTTAATCTAACTGGGCAAGCCTCAAGTAAAGCTGCATTAGTCTCCTTACCTTTTGCCCGTAACTGATTAGTTAAGTCAATAAGTAAAATCGAATTTTTTGCCACCAAGCCTATCAATAAAACTAAGCCAATCATAGAGTAAATATTTAAACTTTTACCAGTTAACCATAATAGAGCAATACCCCCTACAACAGCTAAAGGTTGCGCTAACATAACAATTATAGGTTGAAAAAAAGAATTAAAAAGACTCGCTAAAACCATATATAGAAGGAGTGTTGCGAGCATAAAAACAAATAGGACATTTTGAGTTGTTTTAGCGAATTCCTTTGCTTGCCCATCAAGTTTAATTTTAAAATTCGTTGGAAGTATCTCTGAACTAATTGAGTTTACATATCCAATAGCTTCCCCTAGAGGCATAGTGGGGTCAGTATAAAAATTAGCTGAGTATTGGAGACTTTCACGGCCAATGACTGCAGGTCCCAAAACTTCATCAAATTGAGCAATGGTATCGAGCCTTACCAACTCACCATTTTTACTCCTAAGATATATTTTATTTAAGTTTTGGGCATCCTTAAAGGTATTCTTTTTGGCTTTAAGTCTAATTTCATATCTTTGTCCATCACCCGGAAAATCATTAAACCTTGCCACATCTAATCCGTTACTTAAAACAGAAATAGACTCAGCAATATTTCTTGCAGAAATACCTAGGCTCGTTGCTTTATCTCGATCAATATTCAAAATAAGTTGGGGGAGATTTAGTTGAAGGTCAAGATCTATTTTTCCAATATCCGGAATTTGAGCAAGCCTATTTTGAAGTTCGTTACTGTATTCAGAAACTTTTTCAATACTGGGACCTATAACAGAAAATTTTAATTTTTCAGATCTAAGTCCACCAACAATTGAAACACCAGCAGGAAATGCTTTAACTCCCGCAAGCCCATTAAATTCCTCCCTTAAATTCTTTATGATTTGTGACTGACTATTCTTTCGTTTATCTTTTTCGATTAATCGAACACTAATGTAACCACTATTGACTTGACCTCTACTTCCTAGGCCAATAGATGAAAAAACACTAGCAATATTATTTCTCTCGGTATAAATTTTATCTTCAATTTCAAGAAGTTTTTTATACGTGTAATCCATATTAGAACCAAGTGGTGTTTTAAACCTTACAGTAAACCGGCTCTCATCAGTTTCTGGTACTAATTCTTTATTAATCTCAGAGAAAAAATAACTACTAGACAGTACAACTAATAAACTTAGAAAAAGTACTTTCCATCTATTATTTAAAGTTTTTCTTAAAATTTTTGTATATAGTTTTTCTAATGAGACAAAAAAAGTTTGCATCCCTTTTTTTATTTTATTTGCTTGTGATTTATCGTTAGGTAGATTTTTAACTGCAGTTTCTTTAACTAAAAATTTTGAACACAGCATGGGGGTAAGTGTTAGTGACACCAAAAATGATACTAAAATACCGGCTGTAACAACCACTGCAAACGATTCAAAGAATCTTCCAATAATGCCATCCATATATATTACTGGTGCAAAAATACAAACTAAGGCAAGTGTTGAGGCTAAAATGGCAAAGACAACCTCTTTACTCCCATTTATTGCAGAATCAAATGGTGAGGTTTTATATTGTTGATTATGCCTAAATATATTTTCAAGAACAACTATGGCATCATCTACTACGACCCCAATAAGAAGTATAAGAGCAAGTAATGTCATACTATTAAAAGTAAAGCCAAAGAAATACATTACTGCTATTGCACCCAATAAAGAAATAGGTATTGCAACTGAAATGATAAATGTCGACCTTAGGGACATGAGAAATAAAAGAACAACCAGTGCAGCTAATAAAGTCCCCTCCAGTATGTGATTTTGAAGTGACTTCACCATTGATTTAATGAAAATTGAATCATCCGTCGAAATTTTAACGGTTACACCTGGAGGAAGATTAGGCCTTCTGTCATTTTCGAGCTTGTACTTAATTTTATTAATAATATCTACGGTGTTAGAATTAGCCACTTTTACAATGCCTAGCCCAACGCTGGGATTACTATTAAACCTTGCAGTTTCTCTAAAGTCCTCCAATCCATCTTCTACTTGAGCAATATCCTTAATTTTCACCGGTCCATCGCTTCTGTAGGCAATTACAAGTTGATTTAATTCTTTGACTTTGTGGTATTCAAGATCTAATTTGAACATTTTTTCAGATTGATCTTTTACAAGATATCCACCTGGGAGCTGCAAATGTTCCCTATTAAAGGCTGATACAACATCATTTGCAGTAATATTTAATGATGCCATTTTATCGATTAATAAATTAATTCGAATGGTTCTATCCCGCCTACCACCTAACCGAACTTCTCCGACACCATCAATAGTTTCTAGTTGTTTTTTTAAAATATTTCTTGCATAAAGATTAAGCTGTTGAATTGTCCTATCACCAGTAAAACCGAGCCACATTATAGGTCTGGAATTCGTTTCGACTTTTCTAACCACAGGGGGAACAATATCATCTGGTAATCTTCGTGCAACTTGACCAACTTTAGATTGAATTTCATTGAATGCGACTTCAATATCCTTATCTAAATTAAATGTAATTGTTACAACCGATACACCCGGAGATGATGATGATTTGATTGATTCTATTCCGGTCGTTGCATTTACAGCGCCTTCAATAATGTTTGTAATACTGGCATCAATGATTTCTGGATTAGCACCCTCTAGTGTTGTCGTAACTGATAAAATGGGAAATTCAATCATTGGAAATCGGTCTAAACCAATTTTTTGAACACTGATAATTCCAAATAAAACAAAAATACCAGATATCATCCATGCCAGCACATGTCGTCGAATAGATATTTCAGGTAAAGTCATATTAGGATGGATTACTTATTGATACGAAAAGATCATCAGTTAAAAAAGCTGCACCATCAACAGCTATAGTTTCATTTTCTTGAATTCCAGATAAAATTTCGACAAAACCATTTTGTGTAATACCAGTTTCAACAACATTTGCCTTCACTTTTTTATTTGTGACTACGTAGACTACTTTTCCTATTGGTCTTTGTACAATGCTTTGTTCAGGTACCCCAATATTTTTTTTGGAACTAAAAATTATTGTTCCTTTAACTGTTGAACCTGGTTGCCAATTAGGAAGATTAGAAATATTAGCAATGACGTCAATGGCTCTACTCTCTTGACTAATACTTGGTTTAAGTTCAGCAATTTTCGAAGTAATTGTGGATTGTGAGATTGCACTAGACAATTGAATATCCATTCCAGGTTTAATTTTATTTGCAAGTTGTTCGGGATAAGGTATGTGAGCTCTTACTTTTTTATTATTGATAATTTGGTAGACCCCATCACCTATTTTAAGAAAGTCGCCAATCGATGGGAGTTGTTTTTGTATTTTTCCATTGATAGGCGCATAAATTTTTGTTTTTTCTAAATTTGACTTGGCAATATCACGATTTGCTTTTGCAATTTCAAGCATTTCAAACATCTCATTTTTTTCCGAAGAAATATTATCTAATGCGTTGGGTGAGATAAAATTTTGTTCTACAAGGGTTTTATTTCTTTCTAAAATTTTATTTTGATTTTCTAATTTGACAGTTAACCTTCTGATTTCTGCCTCAGCTAAATTAAATTGAAATCGATAGTCTTTACTTTCAAG
>CALKDJ010000103.1 GCA_938084195.1 uncultured Methylophilaceae bacterium | reverse complement strand
CCCGTTTGTCTGCACTTAATGTCAATAAACTTCTCAGCTCCAAGGTCAGCTCCAAAGCCTGCCTCTGTAACAACATAGTCACCAAGCTTCATAGCTAAATCGGTAGCTATATATGAATTACAACCGTGAGCAATATTTGCAAAGGGTCCTCCATGAATTAATGTTGGTGTATGAGCAATGCTTTGAACCAGATTTGGCATAAACGCATCTTTCAGCAAAGCTACCATAGAGCCTTCTGCCTTAAGATCTTTTGCTAATATTGGTGGTTTTGATGGATCGATATTTTTTGCAACCTCCATCTCTCCAAGTCGATGACTTAGATCATCCAACGAGGTAGCTAGACAAAAAATTGCCATAACCTCACTTGCGACGGAAATATCAAAACCTGAATGATACTCGTACCGTGCATTGTTTACTGCAATTTTTCTTAACGACCGATCGTTCATATCCAAACATCTTTTAAAAGATATTTTATCAAGATCAATACCCATGGAGTTACCATGATAAATATGATTATCGATCAAAGCACATAAGAGATTATTGGCTGAAGTAATGGCATGAAAGTCACCAGTGAAATGCAAATTAATATTCTCCATAGGAAGTACTTGAGAATATCCACCACCCGTTGCTCCACCCTTCATCCCAAAAACAGGACCTAAGGAAGGCTCCCTTACACAAACTACTGCTTTTTTACCTAAGCTATTTAAAGCATCCGCTAATCCAATGGTAGTGGTAGTTTTTCCTTCTCCAGCTGGGGTAGGGCTCATTGCAGTTACCAAAATCAGTTTAGCGCTATCAGCACTTTTATCATTTAATTTATTCGGATCAACTTTGGCAATGAAAGGTCCATAATTAATTAATGCATCTTTAGGTATATCTAATTTGCTGGCAATATTTTCTACAGGTTGTAAGGTTGCTTCTTGGGCAATATCTAAATCTGACTTCATAATATGTACTTTCTCGTATTAAAAAAATTATATTAACTTAGTTTTAAGCTATATATACCTTTTTTGGAGAAATAATTTGAGATCCTGATCGGTCATTTTTGGGATAAACATCTTTATAAAGTCAAAAGTAAAGGATCGAACAAAATTCTCTTGCCTGATCCCTATATAAGTTGTACTTATTGGAAACAAATGACTAACATCTTTAGCAATCAATCCTTTATCCTTATTTTTATCAAAAGCCATTTCTGCGATAAGACCAACTCCTAAATTTAAATTTACATAAGTTTTAATAACGTCCGCATCAATTGCAGTCAGCATAATATTTGGTTCAAGATTAGCCTCTTTAAAAACCTTAGAAACAATAGTGCTTCCAGTGAACGCATAATCATAAGTGATAAGTGGATAGGATGATAAATGTTGCAGAGTGATTTGCTGCTCTTTTTCTAATGGATGCCCTTTTGGCATTACTAATGACCTATTCCATGAGTAACAAGGAATGCAAAAAATTTTTTCATTAAGACTTATTGATTCAGTTGCAATACCGACGTCTGCCTCACCCATTAAGATTTGTTCTGTTACTTGAGAAGGATTGCCTTGGTGAATATTTAAATCAATTTGGGGGTATTTTTTAACAAAAGCCTCTACGACTTTTGGAAGTTTATAACGAGCTTGAGTATGTGTGGTAGCAATAGTAAATGTTGCTTTATCAGTGCTGTCATATTCAGCTGAAATATTTTTAATATTTTTACTCTCCCTTAATATTTCCAAAATAGAATCATAAATCTGATTTCCGGGATCAGTTAAACCTATCAATCTTTTTCCGTGCCTATGAAAAATTTGAATACCGATTTCCCTCTCTAAAAGTTGAATTTGCTTACTCACCCCTGGTTGGGAAGTATGAAGTTCTTTCGCAGCTTCAGAAATATTGAAGTTACTTTGTACCACCTCAAAAATAAAACGTAATTGTTGTAATTTCATATATTAAAAAGTTATATTAATAGATTATATTATTATTAAAATAATATATGAAATTCTGTTATATTTCACCCTTAATATACAAAATTATTATTTATGGGAATTGAATATATTCTTTCAGGCTTTATTGTCGGTGTATTGGTTGGCTTAACAGGAGTTGGGGGTGGATCCCTAATGACACCTCTTTTGGTTCTTATATTTAAGTTTCCTGCTGCTATTGCTGTAGGTACTGATCTCCTGTACGCAGCAATTACCAAATCGTTTGGTGTGTTTAATCATAATAAGTTAGGACATATTAATTGGGGTATTGTTGGTTATTTAATGCTAGGAAGTTTACCTGCATCAATATTCATGAATCAATATATTCAAGATATTGATATTAGTTCATCAGACACTGTTGGTTTTATAGAAATGTGGTTGGGTATAGCGCTAATTTTTACCTCAGCGGCTGTGTTGGCTCAACCATTCATTATAAACAAATCCAATAAAAATGAGATATACGCTGTTAAAAATGCAAAGATGTTTACTGTATTTCTAGGATTACTTTTAGGGGGTATGGTAACGTTAACCTCTGTTGGAGCTGGGGCTATGGGTGTGACCGCATTACTTTTAATTTATCCTAGGATGAAAATAAAAAATATAATTGGGACAGATATTGCCCATGCAGTGCCCTTAACCTTATTTGCTGGATTAGGTCACTATACATTGGGAAATGTTGATACTATTTTATTAGTATCATTATTAATAGGATCTATTCCTGGGGTTTGGATTGGTAGCAGTCTAAGCTCAAAAATAGATGAAAATAAATTACGATATATTTTAGTTCTAATACTTTTAGGTGTTGGTATTAAATTAATTTTAAATTAAGGTTTTTAGATAATGTATAAATATGATGCAGTTGATCAAAGGTTGGTTGATGAAAGAGTTAATCAATATGAGGGTCAACTCAATAGGTATCTTAAAAAAGAACTTTCTGATGAGGAGTTTAGGCCATTAAGACTCCAAAATGGCCTATACATCCAACGTCATGCTCCCATGTTACGAGTTGCAATTCCTTATGGTCTTCTTTCCTCAAATCAGCTTCGTAAATTATCTGTGATTGCTGATACATATGATCGGGGATACGGTCACTTTAGCACGCGGCAAAATATTCAATTCAACTGGCCTAAACTTGAAGATACCCCAAAAATATTAAGAGAATTAGCTGACGTTGAAATGCATGCTATCCAAACATCTGGAAACTGTATAAGAAATATTACAACCGATCAATTTGCAGGGGTTACCCCCGATGAGATTATAGATCCCAGGCATATAGCTGAGATTATAAGGCAATGGAGTACCTTTCATCCTGAATTCGCATTATTACCTCGAAAATTTAAAATTGCTATCACTGGATCAAAAAAAGATCGTGCAATCGTACAAGCACATGATATAGGATTGGAATTTTTTACCGATATGAATCAACAAATGGCAATAAAAGTCTGGGTTGGTGGTGGCTTAGGACGCACCCCTATTCTTGGATCTGTTATTAAGGAGCAATTATCATGGGAACATATACTCACTTATTGTGAGGCAATACTTCGAGTCTATAATCTTTATGGGCGAAGAGACAATATGTATAAAGCTAGAATCAAAATTCTAGTTAAAGCCTTAGGCATTGATAAATTTCGTGATTTAGTAGAAAGGGAATGGGAATTCATTAAAGACGGGCCAAATACAATAAATAACTCTGAATTAAATAGAGTAAAAGCTTTTTTTACAGAGCCACATTACATCAAGGATACAAAGAACGATCTTGAATCACATATCCAAGATAAATCATTCTCACAGTGGCTTTCAAGATGCACTCAATCGCATAAAAAGAAGCATTATAGGTCGGTCACTTTATCACTTAAATCAAATCATCAAGCCCCTGGTGATGCAACATCTGAACAAATGCAATATGTCGCTGACCTTGCAGATGAATATAGTTTTGGTGAAATACGAGTATCGCATGAACAAAACCTAATTCTTGCTGATGTTCATGAAGATAATCTTTATGAATTATGGAATAAAGCAAAGAATCTAAATTTAGCTACCCCTAATATAGGGCTCATTACCGATATTATTTGTTGCCCTGGTGGCGATTTTTGCTCATTGGCCAATGCTAAAAGTATCCCTATTGCCGACTCGATCCAACAAGTATTTGACGATATGGATTACCTTCATGATATTGGAGATATTGATTTAAATATTTCAGGTTGCATGAATGCCTGTGGTCATCATCATGTTGGGCATATAGGTATTTTGGGGGTCGATAAAGATGGAAGTGAGTGGTATCAAGTAACATTGGGAGGTAACCAAGGAAATTTTGCAAATATTGGTAAGGTTATTGGGCCCTCTTTTTCTGCAGATGAGATGCCAGCAGTAATTAGAAAGATTGTTGATACATATGTGAAAGAAAGACACTCGGACGAAACATTTATCGATTGTGTCATTAGGGTCGGTTTAGAACCTTTTAAACTCATGGTGTATGGAAAAAAGGCAAATTAATATGAAATCTCAATTGATTTTAAACAATAGAATAGTTGAGGATGATTGGGAAACTATTATGCTTCCTAAAATTGATGTTGAAGTCAAAAAACAAGCCGGAAAAGTTGTGATGTTTAAATTAACTGGAGATGATTCACCTACCCCAGAGCAAGTGAATAATACTAAATTCCCCGACTCTGGAAACGTTATTCTTCCAATGAAAGTTTTTTTGAAACATAAAGCACAACTTCAAACACGCTTAAAAAATAAGGAGATTGGTATTTGGATAGATACTCATGAAGAAATTGAAAGCTTTATTGAAGAAATTAAAGACATCAATGCCTTCCCTATTTTAGCTATTCGTGTAGGTAAATTTGCAGATGGTCGAATTTTTTCTCTTGGTTCACAGTTGCGAACTAAATTTAAGTATAAAAATATTCTGAGAGCCTTTGGTGATGTGCTAAGAGATCAACTATTTTTCTTAAAAAGGACTGGATTTGATAGCTATCTTATCCGAGAGGACAGAAATGCAAATGATGCGCTGAATGCCCTGAAAGATTTTACTTTACCCTATCAAGGTGCAATTAACGATCCCATGCCGGCATGGAAAAAAGTGAATAGGGACAAATAAAGAGATTAAATTATGGAAGATATTATAAAACTGAATGAAAAATGGATAGAAAAAGCGCCAAAAGATATAATGCTGTGGGCCTTTGAGCACTCAAAAAATCCAATCTTAACTACCAATTTTAGGCCCTATGAAGTTGCGATACTGCATTTATGCACAAGCATAATGCCTGATTTAAAAATTGTATGGTGTGATTCTGGTTACAATACTAAAGCAACATATATTTACGCTGAAAAAATTATTGCTGACTTAAATCTTAATATACATCTATACACTCCAAAACAAACATCAGCTCACCGGGAAATTTTTATGGGTGAGGTACCTGAAGTTGATGATCCAAGGCATGCAGAATTTACGGAACAAGTAAAATTGGAGCCTTTTAGAAGAGCGATGAACGAAATTAATCCTGATCTTTGGATAACCAACTTAAGAAAAGGGCAAACAGCCTTCAGGGATGGTTTAAATATTATTTCTCAAACAAAAAAAGGGTTGTTAAAGCTAAGTCCTTTTTATCATTGGTCTGATAAAAACCTAGATGTTTATATGGAAGAAAATAGCTTACTAAATGAATATGATTATTTTGACCCAACAAAGGTGGACGAAAAAAGAGAGTGTGGTTTGCATAGTAAAGAGGGTCAATAATGAATAAAAAAATAAGTCATTTGGATTGGCTTGAATCAGAAGCAATCCATATTATGAGAGAGGTCGCAGGACAATGTTCGAATCCAGTCCTTCTATTTTCTGGTGGTAAAGACTCACTTTGTCTATTGAGGATTGCTGAAAAAGCTTTTAGGCCAGGTCGATTTCCCTTCCCGCTCATGCATATTGATACCGGACATAATTATCCGGAAGTTATCAATTTTAGAGACCATAAAACTAAGGAATTAGGAGAGCGCTTAATTGTTGCATCGGTAGAGGAATCCATGGCTAAGGGAACGGTTGTTTTGAAAAGTACGGACGAACCAAGAAATAAATATCAATCAATAACATTGCTGGAAGCAATTGAAGAACATGAATTTGATTGCTGTATTGGAGGTGCCAGACGAGATGAAGAAAAGGCAAGAGCAAAAGAACGCATCATGAGCTTTAGGGATGAATTTGGCCAATGGGATCCAAAGAATCAAAGACCCGAATTATGGAATTTATATAATGCCAAAGTTCATAAAGGCGAAAATATACGAGCGTTCCCTATTTCAAACTGGACTGAAATGGATGTATGGCAATACATAGAACGAGAAAAATTAGAATTACCAAGCATATATTTTGCTCACAATAGAGATATTGTTAAAAGGTCTGGGGCAATAGTACCTATTACCGAGGTTACCCCGCCGATGCCAGGAGAAAAAATTGAAAATCTTACAGTGCGATTTAGAACCGTTGGTGATATCACTTGTACTGCACCTGTATTAAGTGAAGCAGATACTGTTGAGAAAATTATTATGGAAACAGCATCGACTGTAATAACAGAGCGAGGAGAAACCAGATTGGATGATCAAGTATCCGATGCATCTATGGAACAAAGAAAGAAAGAAGGCTACTTTTAATGAACGATACGAATAAAAATAACACTGTTTTACGCTTCATGACATGCGGCAGTGTCGATGACGGCAAAAGTACTCTTATTGGAAGATTATTATTTGATACCAAAACCATCCTAACAGATACATTAAGTCACATAGAAAAAACCTCTAAAAAAAGAGGGATGTCTGGATTAGATTTATCCTTAATAACAGATGGCTTACAGGCAGAACGGGAACAAGGTATCACTATTGATGTGGCTTATCGATACTTTAGCACTGGGACAAGAAAATACATCATTGCTGATGCCCCAGGTCATGAGCAGTACACAAGGAATATGGTAACTGCAGCATCTACAGCCCAGCTTGCAATCATTTTAATTGATGGACGCAAAGGTATGCTCACCCAAACAAAAAGACACTCATACATTGCAAAGTTATTAGGTATTAAACATATCGTTGTAGCCGTAAATAAAATGGATTTAATTGATTATGATGAAAAAAAATATCAAGAAATATGTGACACCTATCGTTCTTTCGCTTCCGCTATTGAACTTAACCAGCCAGAAGTGAGTATCAATTTTATACCTATGTCAGCACTGAATGGTGACATGATAGTAGAAAGAGGAAATTCTATGGAATGGTATAAAGGTCCTGCTTTGCTAGATATTCTTGAAACACTTGATACTTTAGAAAATCTAAACCAATCGTCACTTCGCCTTCCTATACAATATGTTTGTAGGCCTAGGGAATCAGAAAATAAAGAATTGCATGATTTTAGAGCATTTATGGGGCGCATAGAATCAGGATTATTAAGAATAAACGACAAAATTCGAGTACTGCCATCAAATCATGAATCCTCAATCAGTGAAATTCGAATCGGAGATAAGCTTCTTAATGAGGCAACATTCGAGCAATCAGTTACTGTATCGCTCCATGATGAAATTGACGTTTCTAGGGGCGATATGATTATCCATCAAAATGATAACTTATCAGCAATAAAAAGTTTTAATGCTACGATATGTTGGTTATCAGAAACAGATTTGACTCCAAATAGAACATATTTAATTATGCATACCTCAAGAACCTCTAAAGCAAAAATAGCCAATATACATCATAAGATAAATATTAATACGATTGAGAAAGAGGATGCATTGAATTTAAAGACTAATGATATTGCAAACATTAGCTTTAAATTAGCCCAACCCTTAATAGTTGACAACTATGCTAATCATAAAGGTACAGGTGCATTTATAATAGTGGATGAGACGACCTTCCATACTGTGGGTGCCGGAATGATTAATTCTGTAGATTAGTATTTAAAAATAAATTAAAATACGAATAAATTTTTGTAAGGACGATATATGACCTACGTAGTAACCCAAAGTTGTATTCAATGTAAGTATACTGATTGTGTCGACGTGTGCCCTGTTGACTGCTTTGTTGAGGGCCCAAATTTTTTAGCAATTGATCCCGAGGAGTGCATTGATTGCACTTTGTGTGTAGCAGAATGTCCGGTAGAGGCCATATTTTCAGAAGATGATGTACCAGAGGATCAATTGGAATTTATAGAAATAAATGCTAAATTAGCTAAGGTATGGCCGATTATTACTGAAAAAAAGGATGCGTTACCAGATGCTGATAACTTTGCATCGCAAGCTAATAAAAGAGAACTGTTAGTAGAGGAATAAGATTAATTATGCAAACCAACATTTACCTTGCCTTTTTTTTAGCTACAAGTATTTTTTTGGCTAGCTGTGGAGATGGGTATTATGTTAACGTGAGACCAGGATCTGAAATGATACGCGTTGCTTCCTCGCTTGATGAAGAAAGTAATTGCTCTGATAAAGGTAATAATAGAGTAAGAATTACTGGATATGCTGAGAGACTCTCAAGCTATATTAAAAAAGATCTAATTCAATTAAGTAAAAATGCTGCTACTGATGTTGGAGCTAATACTATAATCATGGGTGAATATCATGAAAATGGAAATGGAACACAATCTGCAACATTTAATGCCTACTTATGTAAATAATACTTTTTAAATACGCCACAGCTTTGTTTTAAAAATAGCAAAAAACCCTAAAGATAAAAGAATAAATAACCCAACTGAAAGACCAAAGGTTGAAAACCATAATATTGGCACAATAATTCCTGCCACTACTGAAGAAAAAAGCATTTGCATAAATGCTTGGCCTGACGCGGCAGTTCCTCTCATTTTTGGAAATTGATCAAGTGCAGCAATAGAAATTACGGGCATAACTGCAGCCATTCCTATATTATAAAGAGCTACTAGTCCTATATTGAATTTAGGATCATTTGCAAAGAAAAAGCAAAATAATAAATTAATCGACACAACAAAGAACATCCAATAATATCCTTTTCTCAATAATGCAGATGGACTAATTTTCCCTGCTGATCTTTTGGCAATAAGTGATCCAATCATCATACCTAATACTGTTGGGATAAATAAATAACCAAACTGTTGAGATGAAAATCCAAGGTGGTCCATTAAGAATACTGGGCTAGCAAGGACATAAAGAAAGAATGCAGAAAAATTACAAGATACTGCCACGATCAGTAATAAAAATTCCTTATTGGTGCCTAATGTTCGATATCTCCTCAGAACGTTGTTAAAAGAAAATGAAAGTCGATTTTTGATTGGCATAGTTTCTGGGAGTATGTATGAGCTCATAATCATCATCATGGCTGCATAAAAAGATAGAAAAATAAAAATAGCATGCCAGTCAAAACCAAGTAATAATCCCCCTATCATAGGGGCAATAGCTGGAGCAATTCCAAAAATAATTTGTATAGTTGCCATTACCCTTTGTGCTTGGGGGCCTTCATATAAATCACGAACCATCGCTCTAGCAACAACATTTCCTGCTCCACCACCTACTCCTTGAAGTGCTCTAAAAAACCATAACATCTCAATTGAGTTGGATAGTGCGCACCCTATAGATGCTACAAAAAATAAAGCAAGACCCCACTGGATAGTTCTAATTCTTCCGATTGTATCTGATATAGCCCCATGAAATAACGTCATGATTGTATAAGGAACTAAATAAAATGTTAACGATTGTTGAATAGACTCCGGAGAAGTAAAAAAATCATCAGCGATGATATGAAATGCAGGTAGATAGGTATCAATTGCGAAGGGAGCAAGACTCGCTAGCATTGCGAGTGTTATGACTCGAGAATTTAGAAAAAGATGCATACTGAGATACTACCCTTTTATTATGGGGTAGCGTGGAATTTTGCTAGCCTTTCTTTTTCTTCACCATCAGAAATTTTCTTTGAATTTTTATTTGATCTAAACATTATAGGTTTAGCTTCAACTCCAGGATTTTCTGTATTTTTTATTGCTTCATCAATCAAATGACGATGAGGTGATTTTGAGCAAACTGGATCAGCACTTTCGGCATCGCCAGAGAGTAAAAGAGCTTGACATCGGCATCCACCTAAATCATTTTCTTTTTCAGAACAAGATCTGCATGGCTCTTTCATCCAGTCGTCACCACGAAACTTATTGAAAGCAGGTGAATCGTACCATATCTGTTTTACATCTGTATTTTTGACATTAGGGAATTCTAAATTTGGTATAACTCTTGCTGAGTGACATGGAAGGACATCCCCATTTGCAGTAACTATCATAAATACTTCCCCCCAACCATTCATACATTTTTTTGGTCGATCATCATAATAGTCTGGTACCACAAAGAAAATCTTCATTTTATTACCAATACGCTCTCGAAATTCATTGGTAACTTTTTCTGCATGCAAGACTTGTTCTTTTTTTGGCATTAACTGATCTCTATTCACCAATGACCATCCATAATATTGGGTATTAGCTAACTCAATATAATCAGCCCCTAAGCCCTCAGCCATCTCAAGAATCTCTTTAATATGATCAATATTATATCTATGTAAAACGACATTAAGAACCATTGGATATCCCCTATCCTTAATCATTGCCGCTATTTTTTGTTTTAATTTGAAAGTTTTAGTGTTGGTTATAAAATTATTTATTTCTTCGGTAATGTCATGCATTGATAATTGAATATGATCAAGGCCTCCATCCTTCAATGCATCGATTCTTTTTTCATTCATCCCTGCGCCAGAAGTAATTAAATTACTGTAATATCCTAACGAGCTAGCCTCAGTAACTATTTCTTCAATATCTTTTCTTAATAAAGGTTCTCCACCAGAAATTCCAAGTTGTGCAGCCCCTAAATCCCTTGATTGTCTTAAAACTTTAATCCACGCATCGGTATCTAGCTCATTTTGGGTGTGTTTATCAAAATCTGTAGGGTAATAACAAAAGGCACATTGGAGTGGGCATTGATATGTTATTTCTGCAAGCAACCAAAGAGGTTGTGTCGCTGTAGTGTTACTTGATACGCCATTATTTTTTTCAGCCATTTTGTATCCCTTAATTAACCTTTTCTACCCAAGCTTTTTCAAGAGCCATCTCAATCATACCAGTAATATCATTTTCCAAACCTGGTGTATCAGGAAATTTTTTATTTAGCTCTGCAACTATTGCTGAAACCGGATTTTCGCCATCAACTAATTTTAATACCTCACCAGCGCCGCCATTTAATTTAACCATACCTTCAGGAAATAAAATAACATAACAGTCTTGCGCCTTTTCCCATTGAAACCTGTGGTGTGGGGCAATCTTATAGATATCTTTATGGTCAATAGTCATTATTTTACAGGTTGCCTTAAATAATCTTGATTTTCCACCTTTATATTAGATGATGCAAGCATAATTGAATCGGCTATTACCCATAGAACATTTAACTTAAATTGCAAAATTTCTAGCGCTTTTTCTTGCATTTCCCTTGTACTGCTAAAGTAATCAAGTGTCACACCTAATCCATGCTCAACGTCTCTTCTGGCTTCAGTTAAACGTTTCTTAAAATAGCTTAAGCCTGACTCGTCAATCCATGGGTACATTGAGGGCCAGGAACTAATTCTTTGTTGGTGTATATGTGGGGCAAATAATTCTGTTAAAGATGAACAAACAGATTCCTGCCAAGTTCTTTGTTTTGCAAAATTGATATATGCATCTACTGCAAATTTAACTCCTGGGCTGACATGTTTTAAAGATGTAACTTCCTCACGTTCCAAGCCTACCGCTCTGCCTAGATTAATCCAAGCTTCAATTCCACCTTCTGCATCTCCCTCTCCGTCATGATCCAATATTCGGACTATCCACTCCTTCCTTATATCTTTATCGGAGCAATTTGATAATATGGCTGCATCTTTTAAAGGTATACTAATTTGGTAATAAAATCGGTTTAGCACCCAGCTTTGAAGTTGTTCTTTTGACAATTTACCTTCATACATCATGACATGAAAAGGATGGTAAATATGATATCCCTTCCCTTTTTCTCTTAATCTGTTCTCAAATTCTTCTCTTGTCCACGGCTTTGTCATTTTTTTTCCTTAAATAATAATGTCCATTCCATCGTAGGACACCTCAATATTATTGGAATTCAAGATTTTTCTCTCTTCGGATTCCTCGTTAAGGATTGGATTGGTATTGTTTATATGAATAAGAATTTTACGAGGTTTTTGGAGTGAAGTGAGGGTGTCAATGATCCCACCTTTGCTTGACTGGTCTAAGTGTCCCATTTCACTAGCTAATTTATTATTAACCCCGGCTCTTGCCATTTCATCGTTGGTCCATACAGTCCCGTCAATTAGGACGACATCCGCATTTTTCAAATATTCATATACATGATCCTCAATAACCCCCAAACCTGGAGCATAAAAAAGATTTTTTCCTGTTTCTGTATCCTCTATTTTATATCCAACATTATCTCCCGGAACAGTATTATGCCTATGAGGAGAGTATGGTGGCGCTTCGCTTTGAAGTGGGACAGCAGTAAAAATTATATTATCAGCTTTTGGAATAGTATATGGCACTTGTTCAGTAGATACTTCATGCCAATTTACACCACGAAAATGACCTAATATATTAAAAATGGGGTATCCCGTTGTCATATCCTCATATACAGATTTAGTGCAATATATATCCCAAGGTTTGTCGTGCTCTCTTAGGATAAGTAAGCCGGTGGTATGGTCTATTTGACTATCAGTTATTATGATGGAGGATATACCAGTATCCCTTATTTTTCTTGCGGGTTGGAGTGGTGGAAATGATTCTATTTGAGCTCTGATATCAGGAGAGGCATTAATTAGAATCCAATCTATACCGTTTGCACTGACGGTTATTGAAGACTGGTTTCTTGCTTTAAAATTTGGATTTCCTGCCCTGAGACCTTTACAATTAACACCATTATCATTCC
>CALKDJ010000102.1 GCA_938084195.1 uncultured Methylophilaceae bacterium | reverse complement strand
AGTCAGAATCCATGTCTCTAGGTTGCAAATTGTTTTGCTTAGGAAGCACATGTTTATTATTAATAAAGTTATATACTTTATTATCCTCCTTAGAATTGACCACTATACAACTATACTCCTCAAACCCACCATCAACTTGTTTATAAATATAAGTCGGTCTATTAACATCCAAACCTACCATTTTCTTTCTTATAGATCTACCATTTACAGTATGCCAAAAAATGCCTGCCATTTCATGATGAGGACCAATAAATGGGTTAATTGTCATGTTTTTTTTTGGTCCTATAAGAGAAATAATATCTTGACGATTAGTTATATGCTTGACTAAATGAGAAGACCAGTGATTAAAACTAACTGTAGAATCATAGGTATTATCATCAAGAATAATAAGTACTTGTGAGTCATTTTTGAAAACATCTTTCTTAACTTCCAAAAAACTCCTAAGAATTTTTTGGCTTTTACTAATTCCTTCGTATCTATCAAGATGGCTTTGATAGAAAGCACTGACTGACGATATTGCAACTCCCAAGGAAGTAATTATGCTAAAAATAAATATAAACTTTTGAGGGAATCTTTCGTTCAAAAGCTGTATGAGAACAAAAAATTGGCAAAAAACAAATAACAACGGGCCGCAAAAATAACGTGGAAGAGATCCTACAACAAATAAAGTTGGTAATAAAGTTGCAAAAAAACCAATAATTAATATGCCGAGGAATATTATAAGAAGCTCTGAACGAGATGGTTCTGAATTTGTTGAATTAGGTTCTATTAATAAATATCTTATCGTAGCAAAACAATAAACAAATATAGATAAAGCTAACACTGTTATTATAAAATATAAAGCAAACGATCCACCCCAATTAACTATTGAATCCACATTAGCATTTAGCTGCCTTAAAATCCTCACCCAGCTTATCTCAATCCATCCAGTTAAGCCTCCATAATGATTTGCAAAAATTCCAGAAAGCTGCATAAGGGTAAATGAAAAGGCAGGTAAAGTAGAAACTAAAAGCCAGGAAGTCATTTTTCTGTTTTTTTTGTAAGTGTAAACAACACATGGAACTAGAATAAAGGAAACAAGAGTAAAAGATGAAGCTGCAATACCCGCCAAAACAAATAAAAAATATACGAGAAGATAGTCAATAATGATGTATTTAGTTAATATCTTTCCTCTAAGAATCCTTGAAGTTAAAAACAGGGCTAAAGCAACAAAAAATATACCATGGGTTGGGTATGTACCTGTAATGAAAGTCGCCTGCGATACAAATGGTATACCGGCAAAAATTGATATAGATGCAAAAAAAGATAAGGGCCTACTAACTTTGAATGACACCATACATAAGAAAAAAATTATTGATAATATGGATATGTATCCAATAATTATAATTCTGCCAACCAAAATAGATTTAGCTGCAACAATGTGGCAAATAAAACCAAGATCTATAGGATGCCGTAATAAGTTTACACAATCACCTATAAGAGCTTTATTTACAACAAAAATATCATCAAATATAAGAATCTCGTGAATTA
Organism: uncultured Methylophilaceae bacterium; assembly: GCA_938084195.1. The sequence goes on along the minus strand of CALKDJ010000102.1, from coordinate 1,842 downwards.
CAATGTCCCATCTTATAATCATATTAATAGATGCAACAGATATAAATAAAATAATGGGAATTATTAGTCTAGAGTTAATATTCATTGAGAGATTCATATTAAAAAATTTTCTTGTATTTGAATATCGAAAAATAGTAATTGGGTTTATTTAGTATAATTTATATTGAGCCAATTTTTGTAAATACCAGATTGGACATGGCTCACCCACTCATGATTATCAAGATACCACTTTACGGTTTTTAGCATGCCTGTTTCAAAAGTTTCTTTCGGTTCCCACCCTAATTTATTAGCAATTTTAGTAGCATCGATAGCGTAGCGTCGATCATGACCTGGGCGGTCTTTAACAAAGGTAATTTGTTCACTGTATGACTTGCAGTCTTCTCGTGGATTTAATTCATCCAATAACATGCATATTGTACCAACAACTTCAAGGTTAGTTTTTTCATTCCAGCCCCCTATGTTGTATGTTTCACCGGTAACCCCTTTCTCTAATACCTCAATAATCCCCTTACAATGATCAACCACGTATAGCCAGTCACGTACTTGTTTTCCGTCACCATAAATTGGTAAGCTTTCCTTATTAAGCGCCTTTAAAATACAAAGTGGGATAAGCTTTTCTGGAAAATGATACGGTCCATAATTATTTGAGCAATTGGTAGTTAAGACAGGCAGACCGTAAGTGTGGTGCCAGGCTCGAACAAGATGATCTGATGAAGCTTTAGAGGCACTATAAGGACTGTTAGGATTGTATTGATTGGTTTCTAAAAAAGGTGATTCTTCTGGTTCTAGGCTACCATATACTTCATCAGTAGAAACATGTAAAAAATGAAAGTCTTTTTGAGTTGATTCTGATAAATTATCAAAATACGAACGCACTTCCTCGAGAAGACGATAGGTACCAATAATATTAGTCTGAATAAAATTATCAGGCCCAAGAATCGATCGGTCAACATGACTTTCTGCTGCAAAATTAATAACCGCTTTAGGTTGATGTTTTTTTAAAAGTTCAGCAACCAAATTTGAATCTCCAATATCACCTTTAACAAATTCATAACTTGAATTTTTTTCAACAGATTTAAGATTTTCTAAATTACCTGCATAAGTAAGCTTATCAAGACCAATAATTTTTTCATTTTTTTCTGAAAGCCAATTGAGAACAAAATTTGATCCTATGAAGCCAGCTGATCCTGTCACTAAAATTGTCATTTTTTTAAATCTAATCCTACCTCTATTAAGTCACATAAAATATGTCCAATTAAGATATGCATCTCTTGAATTCTTGCGGTTGTATTTGATGGAATAATAATTGATTCTTCAACAAGACTTTTGGCCACACCACCTCCTTTACCAAGTAGACCGATGGTTGTAACCCCTTTATTTGTTGCAACTTCAAAAGCATTTAAGACATTCTTGCTGTTTCCGGAGGTTGTAATACCAACTAAAACATCTCCCTTTGAACCCAAAGCTTCAACCTGTCTTGAAAAAATATATTCGAATCCATAATCGTTAACGATACATGTCATCACAGCAGAATCTGCTGTTAAAGCAATTGATTTTAAGGGCCTCCTTTCTCCTATGAATCGTCCAACTAGCTCTCCCGCCAAGTGTTGACTATCTGATGCACTACCTCCATTACCACACCAAAAAATAGTCCCACCCTTTTCCAGACAGCTTATGAAAAGGTTAGCTACCTTTTCAATTGATTCATCAAGCTGCGAAATTGAATCAAGAACATCATTATGCTCTTGAATATGTTTGCTGATTAATTCTTTCATATTTTTATCAATTTTAATCTAAATTAAAAATATCTCTGGTAAAAACTTTATCATTAACTGAGCTTAA
>CALKDJ010000101.1 GCA_938084195.1 uncultured Methylophilaceae bacterium | reverse complement strand
TCAATTGAAGCCTTTAATTTGAATGTTTTCGTATTATTCAATTTATTATTAATGACAAACCTTACTTCTTTCCAAAAGGACTGTGTTTCGCCCCAATATTCCAATCCTGCTTCCCAGTTAAAATCTTTAATACGTTCGTATCGACCAATGCCAATTTCTTTGGCTAATACTTTTTTATTATCAGCCAATACAACTTTTTTATTATTTTGCTCATGTACCCAGCCTGTTGGTGTAATGGTTTGAATATTATTTCCTATCATGACGTCATAATCGTCCCTGACTGAGAATTCTCTGCGTGGAAGGGGTCTCCAAGTCTCATTGCTAGCCCATGAAGAATAGTTTGGGTAATGGATCCATTGCCCATAACCTTGGTATCGAGGGGAATCATCAACTTGAAAAACTGATTGTGTCCATATACCCTTTTGCTCATTGTAAGGAATTTTATAGTTCGTCCAGGTCCTATTGCCAGCATAAGTACTTATTTCATTATCCTCATATTTCCAGTCCTGCCTCCAGTGTTTCATGACGACAGGATCAGATATTTGTCCATCCTTTTGTTTGAAGTACATCACAGTAATATGTTGCAGGCTTATAAAATCATCTTTATCTTCAATAACCGAAACATACTCTGTAGCCCAAGATTGATAGGGTTGTTGAGGCTTATAGTTTTTAACAAACCCCATAGTTTCCATAAAATCAAAATAGACTCTGTAATTACCTGCCATTGAAAGAATGGCTAATCTATCTTTTTCAAATTTTGAAATATTTGGTTTTTGTAATTCTAACCACAATGGATTTGGTTCATTATCCAAGCTTACCTCGGCCCCAACAGTTATGCCACCTATAGGGGTGGATAAATCAGGATTATTTTGCTGCGTCCACCCAAATACATAGGCGGATTCATTGCTAAATGAAAAAGAAGTGAAGAAAATAAGAAGTAAATATAGGATTCTTTTCATAATTCATTGACTGAGTATCTTTTAAAAAGTTCTTTGGAGTCTGTCATGATTTTGTATTTAAATTAAATATGCATCAATCTTTTCTGTTCTTTTTTAATTGCCTCGGTGAAAAATGTACTCACTGCTCGAACTCGAGCAAGCTGTGACATATCCTCATGTACTACCATCCAATACTCTCTCGTGACGGATATCTCTTGTGGCAATATAACTTGCAATTTTAGATCAGGTGCAGCGACGAATCCATGGAGAAGGGCAAGACCAACTCCGTCTTTCACTGCTTGGTGCTGGGCTTGTAGCGAACTACTTCTAAAAATAATGTTTACATCTTGAAAGATATCTTGCATGTATTTTAATTGGGGAAACTCTATAAGGTCGTCAATGTAGCTTACAAAAGGATGTTTGTTTATATCCTTAATTGAATTAATTTTATTATTAGTTTGAACATACTCATGACTCGCATACAAAGCGAGCCGGTAATCACTTAATTTCCATGCTACCAATCTGCCAGAGGTTGGTCTTGCCAATGTGATTGCAATATCAGCTTCCCTTTTTGATAAGCTTCTTGACCGGGTATCTGCTACTAATTCAAGTTCGATGGATGGATGTTTGTCTTTAAAGGATTTTATATGCTTAGAAATAATACCCACACCTAAGCCCTCGGGAACCGCCATTCTAACTGCACCACTTAATTCGGTATCAGTTCCTGATATGGATTGGTATATAGAATTAATTTTTGTTTCTATACTTTCTGCATAAGCAAGTAATTTATACCCTTCATCATTAAGGGTATAACCTTTAGGTGAGCGATTAAATAGTTGTACATCTAGGTCTTTTTCCAGCTTATTGATGTGCCTACCAACTGTAGTCGGTTCAATATTTAGTCTTTTACCAGTAAGAGTTAATTTTCCTTGCCTAGCTAACTCAAGAAATGATCGTAAATTGTTCCAATCAAGCATTTTTGTCCAATCTTAATATTAAAAAAATAGCTAAACATTATACATTTAAAATGCATGAATGCATTATGAAAATTAAATTATTGTTATTGTGATGCATAAATAAAAATACTAATATAACGCATATAACTCACAAATTTAAAAAAAATTATGGCTATAGCAACTACTTCAAGCAAAGTTACAACTGTTGGACATTTTATAAATGGAAAAAATGTACATCGAAATGGTGCCACTATAGATATATTTAATCCTGCTAAAGGGGAGGTTAGCAAGCATCTAGAAATAGCCTCTAAAGCGACCGTTAATGAAGCAATCATATCAGCCCAAAAAGCATTTCCTGCATGGAGAGGACTTCCAGTAATCAAGCGAGCTAGAATTATGTTTCGTTTCAAGGAGCTACTCGAACAAAATAAAGACAAGATATGCCAATTAATCGGTGAGGAACATGGAAAAATTCCCCATGATGCAATGGGAGAGCTCCAAAGAGGGATAGAAAATGTAGAGTATGCATGCACTGCCCCTGAGGTTTTAAAAGGTGAATTTAGTAAAAATGTTGGACCGTCCATTGACTGCTGGAGCGAATTCCAGCCTCTAGGTATTGTTGCGGGTATTACTCCATTTAATTTTCCAGCCATGATTCCCTTATGGATGTATCCCTTAGCAATTGTTTGTGGAAATTGCTTTATCTTGAAACCATCGGAGCGTGACCCGAGTTCTACCCTGTTTATAGCAGAGCTTTTATATGAAGCGGGTTTGCCTGATGGTGTGCTAAATATAGTCAACGGCGATAAGGACGTAGTAAATTTATTACTTGAGGATAGACGAATAGAGGCTGTCAGTTTTGTTGGTTCTACTCCTATTGCTAAGCATATTTACACAACAGCAACGGCCAACGGAAAAAGATGCCAAGCTTTAGGTGGTGCAAAAAATCATGCCATTGTTATGCCGGATGCTGATATTGACAATGCAGTTACTCAGCTTATCGGCGCAGCGTTTGGGTCGAGTGGAGAACGATGTATGGCTTTATCGGTTGCAGTAGTTGTTGGAGATAAAACAGCAGATGCTTTAATTGCAAAAATGAAGAAAGCGATGACGGATCTTAAAGTAGGGGATTACACCGACAATACTAATGATTTTGGCCCATTAATTACTAAGGAACATAAAGCTAAAGTGTCATCATGTATTGATAGTGCTGAAAAACAAGGTGCCACTATTGAGGTAGATGGACGAAATATTGTGGTGAAAGGTTGTGAAGAAGGTTACTTTATTGGTGGCACATTGATTGATAGGGTGACTGCTGATATGGACTCCTACCAAGAAGAAATTTTTGGTCCGGTATTACAGGTGATTAGGGTTGATAGTATGAGCGACGCTATGCAATTAATTGATGATCACAAATATGGAAATGGTACTTGTATCTTTACGCGTGATGGAGAGGCAGCACGGTATTTTTCAGACAATATAAAGGTGGGGATGGTCGGAATTAATATCCCACTTCCTGTGCCGGTTTCATATCATAGTTTTGGTGGTTGGAAGCAATCTTTATTCGGGGATCTTTTTGCTTATGGTCCTGATGGAGTCCGCTTTTATACCAGACGAAAAACGATTACACAAAGATGGCCATCGTCAAGTATTCGAGAAGGCAAACAATTCTCGATGCCTACGATGAAATAAATTAATTTTAATTTGGAGAAAAATATGAAGAAAATTGCATTTTTTAAGTATCTATTTAGTATGGTTTTTATGTTTTCTTTGGCTTTTGCACATGCAGATCCAGTATTAACAAAACTCTGGGAAAGTAAAGCTGATTTTAAACTTCCGGAGTCAGTAGTCTTTGATAAAGAAAATAATATTTTGTATGTATCTAACATGCAAGGTGATCCTTTTTCTAAGGATGGAAACGGCTTTATTTCTAAAGTTGATTTGGATGGAAAAATCGTTAAGTTGAAATGGATTGATGGATTAAACGCACCAAAGGGGCTTGCAATATCAAAAGGTAAACTTTATGTTGGTGATGTCGATCAATTAATTGAGATAGACATTAAGGCGGGTAAAATTTCAAAAAAACTTGATGCAGCAGGAGCCTCCTTTTTAAATGATGTGACTGTTGATACCTATGGGAATGTTTATGTTTCTGATACCTTTACTGATACTATTTATCGATTAAATACCTTTGGGCAATTGACAACTTGGCTTTATAGCCCAAAACTGGAAGCACCAAATGGTTTGCATTATGAAAAAGGACAAATCATTGTTGGTAGTTGGGGTCACCCAACTGACGGCTTTGCGCCAGCGGTGGTAGGTCATCTAAAAACTATAGCGCTAAAAAATAAAGAAATAAAATCACTCGGAAATGCTAAGCCTGTAGGCACATTGGATGGAGTCGAGTCTGATGGAAATGGTGGATATTTTGTTGCAGATTGGGTTGGTGGAAATTTGCTTCATATCAAAGCAGATGGTAATTTTAAAGTTTTAGAAAAACTTTCACAAGGGGCGGCTGATCATGAAGTCATTCATGATAAAAAGATATTAATAATGCCTTTAATGAATGATGGAAAATTAGTAGCCTTTAAAATTAAGTAGATAAAAGAAATTAAATTTCATGCCAACATCTGGCATGAAATTTTTTTTATAAAAGCACTCCAACTTAAGTATATTTATGAAAATATTTCAAAGCATCGCTCGACCTTTTGTCTCTTTTGTGGAGCGATATTATCCTGATGCATTTATATTTGTAATTATTCTTTCAATAATTACCTTTATCTCAGCCTTATTCTTAACCGATGCTACCGTTACCTCTGCCATGGTGGCTTGGGGAGATGGTTTATCTATGCTATTTAAATTCACGGCTCAGATAACGATTATAATGGTAGGTGCACATGCTCTAGCTCACACCGATGCCGTACAAAGACTTTTACGATTTATAGGTAAATTACCTAAAACCGCAAGTCAAGCTTACTCACTTGTTGCATTCTCAGCAGGAATAGCGAGTCTTTGTGCATGGTCATTTGGACTCATTATTGGGGCTATTGTGGCAAGAAGTGTTGCAAAGGAGTGTGCAAAAAAACCATTTAAAATTCACTATCCTTTATTAGTAGCCTCAGCATATTCTGGTTTTGTTATTTGGCATATGGGTTACTCATCTTCCTCCGCATTGTTCGTCGCCACCCCAGGCCACTTATTGGAGGATAGGATAGGAGTAATTCCAGTAACAGAAACAATTCTATCCTCAACCAATATCGTGCTTGCCTTACTAGGCTTAATGATTATTACCATTGTATGCCCGCTAATGAAGCCAAATGATAAGGATACTATTGAGATTGACCCATCACTAATTGAGGAAAAAAAACTATCAACTACAATCAAAAAAAACTCAACACTGGTTGAGCGATTTGAAAATCACCGTGGGTTAAGTATTTTTCTTGGCTTATCTATTGTTACTTATGTTGGAATAACCTATGCACAAAAAGGCTTTTCTTTGAATCTTGATATCGTAAGCTGGACATTTTTAGCATTTGGTTTGCTATTGGCAAGTTCACCCATGCATTATATAAAATTGGTTAATAATGCAGCAAGTACTGTTGGCGCAATTATTCTGCAATATCCATTCTATTCAGGCATCATGGGCATTATGGCAACTACAGGTTTGATGGGAGTCATTACTGATTGGATTGTTTCGATTTCAACCCCGCAAACACTTGGTTTTTTTGCTTTTTTATCTGGTGGTTTGGTGAATATGTTTATCCCTTCAGGGGGAGGTCAATGGGCTGTTCAAGGTCCAATCATGATCGAAGCCGCATTATCTTTAAATGTTGATCCTGCGGTAGTTGTCCTTGGAGTTGCATACGGAGATCAATGGACTAATATGATCCAACCCTTTTGGACTATTCCTTTATTAGCAATTGCAGGGCTACATATGAGACAAATTCTTGGCTATACATTTGTGATTTTTATTTTAACTGGAATTTTATATGGATCAGGCATGTTATATATGGGAGCAGGGAATATATAACAAAATTTTAAAGTAATTTTTAACTAACTATCCTGCTAATGAGTACTTCTTTTAAATTAGTTTTTTACTTACAGCAGCACTTGTCTTTACAACATGCACAAGTTTTTTCTTTGCAGCATTTTGACTCTTTACTTTTACATTTACATTTTACTTCTGTCATAACGTTCTCCACTTTCAATAGATATCGTAATATGCTAGTTTTAACAAGCCTTAAAGTCAATTAAATAATTGGTTTATTTTTTTAGTTTACTAAGCGTGCCAAGGTCTTGAAGAAAAAATATTAAAACCCAACACTGTAATTGAAGTAAGCGGTCTTGGCACTGGTCGAGGTGTAGGATAATTCTTGGTATTGGGTTTGTAATGATAAGGATTGGTTTGGGCTGATATGATAAGTAGCCCCTAAAGTAGCTACTGGTCTGGTTTTATTGACACTGGTATTTAAATCGACGGGGGTGAGTCCTGTAATAGATGATGAAGTGGCTTGGATTTGGTCCACGCTACTACTGACATCGTGTTCAACTCCTACAGCTCCATTGAGGGTAACTTTATCATTGAATTTATATTTACTCTTCATACCCATAATCACGGTAGTCGATTTATCCTCTAACGTATTAAAGGTCAACGGACTATCGACCCCGGTCTCGGTGTAAGCATTTTGTTTAATGATGGCACGACGCAAGGCAAAGTATGGACGGTAGGAAGTTTTAGTACCATCACTAAATTGATATGATACTTCGGCGACATAACTTTGTACTTGAATCTCGGTATCCCCGCGTCCAGCTTCGGCATCGCCCGTTGCACTTCGAGTAATAGTGATGGCTTTCGATTGATAGGCATTGGCTACTTTGACTTGGTAACCAAGATGATCGGGGTGCTGATTCCACACCAGGCTCATACCTAACATAGGTCCTTTGTTATCTAGTTTTATGCCTGCAGGAGCGATACTATTTACTTGTTGGTCGACAAACCCAGCTAACCTAAGATTATCATTGATCTTAAAGCCACCGACGGCGACTAGGGCATTACTCGATGCATCACTACTATTATTACCATTGATATCGGAATAACGACCTCCAATAGAGAAACACCCGCCGTCCTGATCAAACAAACCACAGTCATAGGTATTCATATTCGCATAGTTAGTGGACATCGCATAACCGGAGAATTGGGAGGCAACAGCGTAACTGGCACTTTGAATGGAAGTCAATGTACTTGCTGCAGACGGAGCAGAACTTGCACCATAACTACCATCTAGCGCACCACTAATCGTCAAATCCCAGTTGGTGCCATCATGGGCTAGCGACCATGAAGCCCCACCACTCGACCCGGTCGTGGCACTTAATACGCCACTAGCAGCAATACCAGTGAAGACATCTTCGTAGGTCTTATCACCAATACCAGTACCGGAATTAGTTAAGTCGATACCGAAAGCCATGGTACCGGAAACCCCAGAAAAGGTAGTTTTTCCATAGTCCGCATCGCCACGGATAATGATGTTGTAATTACTTGGTACCACGCCATTATAAGTAAGACCACTTTGGAGGTTATTCATGGTGGCAATGGTACTACTAGAAACATTAATTCCATAATCAGTCCCTGAAATAGTACCGAGGTTAGTTAATGCGGTTAAGGAA
>CALKDJ010000100.1 GCA_938084195.1 uncultured Methylophilaceae bacterium | reverse complement strand
CAAAGCAGAAACAAGTATCGAAGCAATTATAATTTATGACTCAAACAGTAATCTTCCAGTTCACCTTTTTGATTATTCGGAGCAAAATTTGAAAGCAGATTTTCAAGTTTGCGAGAGCTTCAAGGGTAAGGGCTGTAATTATCCAAATAAACTTGCATTGAACTTTTCCTCATTCAAAGAGGGAAATTACTATGCTCAATTACTTACCTCAAAAGGAAGTTTATCAGCACCAATTTTCTTTGGTTTGAGAAAAGAGTGGCCAATTATCGATAAGGTTAAAGATATATTGGTCGTATATCCTAGCTATACCTGGCAAGCTTATAATAAAAAAGGGGGGGGATCATTTTATACATCCAAGCCTGATCTATTGTTTCAGGTTAGTTTGGATCGCCCGGTGAATTCCTCAATTCTAAATGACTATCATAATGCTCGCTCTTCCATCCCTTTTTCAAAGCTATTACAAGATAGTGGATATTCAGTACTTGATGTCACTGATAATGACCTAAACAATAATCCTGATCTTCTAAAAAAGGTAAAACTTGTAGTCTTCACAAGTCATGCAGAGTATTGGACGGTTGAAGTACGAAAAGCTCTAGATGATTATGTTATGAATGGTGGAAAGATTGCCGCATTTAGTGGCAATACTGGTTGGTGGCAGGTGAAGGAGAAAAATAATAATATATATAAATCAGGAAAATCTATCCAAGCTGAAGGAATTTATAAAGAAACAGGGCGTGGATTCAACCCTTGGATAGATAACCGCATCTCCAATTTAATGGGACAAACTTATTTATATGGTGGGTATTCTTTTTCATCTAATTTAAAAGCTGATCAAATTGAAAATTATTTTTTAAATGAGGCAGATATTGAATCATCTCGAGCAATTGAGGTAATTGATAGTAATCATCCTATATTTAAAAATACAGGACTTAAATCATTTGAGCAGTTTGGAGGTGATTCTGACCTGGTTTTTCTAGAGCTTGATGGACTGCCATTAAGAGGTGATGGAAAGCTAGATCGCGCAGTTTATCCATTTTTTCCAGAAGAAATTGATATTTTAGCTCGCGCATTAATAATAAATGCAAACGTCCCTACTCCAACCTATACGCCTCCGGGGCGCGTTCAAGCAGTTGCAATCATTTCAGAAATAGCTCATCCTAATAATGGTCTCGTTTTGCATTTAGGTTCAATAGGATGGTATCGCGCTTTAGCCAATAAAAACCAAATTTCAAGAAAAGTTTTTTTGAATTCTGTGGAATATCTAACGGGAAAATCTCCAACCTTTACAGCAAAGAGGGGTAATTGGGCTATGGAAGAAATTAATCTTCCAAAGAAATTTGTTTACTCACCTTTAAAAAAGTTTTTACATCAAAGAAAGGAATTCCAGGACTTAGTATTGGAAGATAAGCTAATTTACATTGATCAGATTTTAAAAACAAATTCTCCAAGTTCAGAGACTTTTGCCGAATTTATTCCTTATGTTGCTAAAGGCCTTGAGAGAAAAAGTATCGTAGCTGAGAGAATTTCTCTGAAAACACTCATCACAAACAGCCTATTCTTTAACGCGCAGTTGACTGGAAAATCAAAAATTGTAGACTTATTTCAGAAAACAGAGCCAATCACATCCGATTTAATATTGAGCAGCCATCGAGAATTAAATGCTTCACCCATAGCTAATCAAACAATTAAAGCTATACTTCAAAATTGGGCTTTTTGGCAAAACAATAAAGAACTTACTGAAGAGTCCTGCAACATTTTCCTTAATGCGTCTGATAAAGGGTATTTGCCGGCAGTTGATTTATATAAAGATTGTAATAATCAAGTCTTCAATACAAAAGATATGAAAAGATATTCAGCAGAGTTAGCTATAAATGAAGAAAGAAAGAAAAAATACTTGAATGCTTTAGAAGAACAAAAAGAGAAATACTTAGCTAAATATGAAGAAAATAATTCATTCACCGTATACCTCAAAAAAGAATTAAAAATTTTAACTATCAAATTACTTAGATGGTTTGAGGAAATTACAGGTATGAATGTTTCACTAAGCAAAAAAGCAGCATAGATATATAATATGTCTCTAAAAATAATAATATTCATGATACTTTGTAAGCGATAAACATCATGGTTTCATATTTGATAGCAATTAATTTATACGGTAATTTTGTTGCAACTTATAATCTGAATTTGGATACCCTAAATGTATAAAGTCTCCCCTCCATTTGAGAGCAACTTACAAGTATTTCTCTTTTTATTTATTTTAATAGTGCTTTTGGCTTCACCACTTATTCCAACAATGTTACTTGGCATGAAACCATCAGAAAAATATCAATCTGTCCCACTCAAATATTCTAATTATCATTTTATCGGAGAGGAAATGGAGCTTGGAGGTGAGATTGATGTTTTATTTATAGGCTCTTCAGATGCTTGGACAGCCTTTAATGCACCATACATATCAAAAATACTATCTAAAGATTTAGGAAGAAAAGTAAGGGTAAGTAATTTTGGAACAAACTGGTTTGGCGCAGAAAGTTATTATATTCGTCTGAAAGATACTTTGGAAGTAATAAAGCCCAAGGTTGTTGTGATGCCAGATTCATCTGCTGGCGCCAACTACCCCCATGAATTGACCCATTTTGTTTGGTCAGAGCCTCAGCAAATACCTTATACTGCAATCAGTCTTCGGCAAAGATTAACGCTTTATGGTGCTGGTCTCCTGGGAAGCCCTTATCAAACCTACGCAAAACTTGTTAAAATTTGGGAAAAACAACCTCGTGCTCAATGGGTATCATCTCTAAAATTTTTTCGAGACAATGACGGATTTATGGGGGAAGAACATGGATGGTTATCACATTGGGACCCTGACCGAGATAATAGATCAGAATATAAAGAAATCACTTATGAACCAGCAACATTATCCATTGAAGAAATGACCTACACAAATCAAGAAGATGAAAAATTCGAAGACCTCCATTATAAATATAATAAATATCAGACATTCTTTATAAAGAAAATGGCTGAAATTACAAATGAAATGGGTGCCAAATTTATTACTGTTTCAATACCTACGCATTTCAAAGAAGGAAAAGTCTTAGAAAAATCTGTTTACCGGCATCTTCATGATAATGAAGTAAAATCCTGGCTTCATATAGGAATCTCAATGACTGACTTATTCCATGGTTCATCATATAAAGAAATGACACCTTTTTATTCTAATGAGAGCCATCTAAATAAATCTGGAGCAACCGTATTTTCTCAAAGTTTAGTTCCAATTTTAAAAAAGGAGTTGGAGTGAATAATAAAATTTTAACTTTCTTTGGATATTTCCTTATACTCATTTTTGGCGCTTTAGGTGTCATTCTTATTGAGTTACTTCCAAAATATTTATTTGCACTCGATCTTGTTTACGGAAAATTCTGATGTATGAGTCTCTATTTTTAACTTCAATTGAAGATGTAGCGCTGATATCTGCATATGTTTCTATTGCTTTTATTGTAGGCTTTCTACAGCGGTATAGTGGTATTTTTAAATATCTTTTCAGTATCTTAAATATTGGAGCGGTTTACTATTTTTTCTTTTATAAACCAGAAAAACTTAACCTAGAAATTTTTATTCCTTTGATCTTATTTGCATTAATTCATTGGCTACTATTATGGCAGGTTAATAAAATGAAAGTAGAAAAACCAAGTTTATATTGGCTCGCATTTTTATCGCCTGTATTAATGATGATTTTTATTAAAGCTCAATCAATAATTGTTGTAGTTGGGGTTTCATACCTAGCATTTCGAATGGCACTAGCTGCATTTGAGCTCAGAGAAAATAAACAATTGTTCCCAAATCTAATTGATTATTTAGGCTTTTTGTTGTTTCCGGTTAGCTTTATGGCTGGACCTATCAACCCACTTTCTAATCATATGAGTACATTAAATAATAGACAGATATCTTTACACAACATAAAATTCGGTCTACTAAGAATTTTGATTGGATATATCAAGTTTCGTTTTATTGCTACTTTCGTAAATCAACTAAGTTTTACAGTTTTTTGGGATAATGGTTACCAAATGGATTGGGTGGATTTTATTGTTTCAAGTACAGCCTATTATCTTTATTTATATATGAACTTTTCAGGATATACCGACATGATGGTTGGTATTGCGTCAATACTCGGCATAAAAATGAAAGAAAATTTCAACCATCCTCTCAAAGCAAGAAATATTAAAGACTTTTGGCGAAGATGGCATTTATCTTTAACCGACTTTCTCAAGGATGCTGTTTTTACACCCATAATGTTGCAACTAACTCGTTTTTCTAAAGGGCGTTACTTAAACAGTATCGCCATAGTTTCTATCACATCCTTATTTATGGTGATGGCTTTATGGCATGGCTTTGAGCTTGGGTATTTTATTTTTTATGCTTTCCATGCGCTCGCCTTTTCTCTAGTTCATATTAACGAGTTAAAGTGGCGCAAGAAATCTAAAATAAGTTTTAATAGATATATGAATAACCAGTTTTCACTATGGTTTGGTCGTATTGCAACATTCATGTTTTTAGGTGTGACATGCGCATTCTTAGAATTAAGAACATATGATAAAATAAGTCAAACTTTATCGGACATCGGCTTTAATTTAATTTAAATTT
>CALKDJ010000099.1 GCA_938084195.1 uncultured Methylophilaceae bacterium | reverse complement strand
AAGCAGGATCAAATATCTTTAATGTATAGAGCCGCTTTAATAGTTTCTCGTAATCTTTTTCTCTCTCACAACTCGCAAATTGCTCATAAAGCGAATCCATAAATAATGGATTAATGACCTTAAGGATATTTGGAACTGAAGTGTAATGCTCTCCATATGATGCTCTTTGCTCTGGTGATGAAATGACTTGAATCATCGAACCAAAAATATCAGGATTTATTTCATACCAATCGAGTTTTCCTGCCTCAATAATATTGGCTCTTGCTTTCCTACCAAATACTGGAAGATCAATATTTCCTTTAAACAAGTCACCCCCAACATAGGGAAGATCTTTGCAATAAGCTGGAAAATTACTTTTATTCTTACTATCTAAAGATTGAAATATATTGCTTAAAACTGTTTTGAGATCCGAGCCATCCTCATCAGAATAAGTAGCAATTGTATTTGTAAAAATGTCATCCTCAAATAGCCCAGTATCCTCTGCAAATAAACAAAATAACAATTGGGCAAAAAACATATTGAGTATGTGCTTTTTGTCTTCATCAGCAACAAAGGTTGGATTATTTTCAACAATGAGATCATATAATTCGCCCATCTTAGTTGCAGCTTTAATATCTGCAACTGCCTCATTGACTAGCTTGCTTTTCTCACGCCCCATCCATGGAAAAAAGAACTCATGGTTATCAACTAAATCCTTTATGGGAATGTCTAGACTGTCATAAGTTTTAAGATCTTGTGCTAAGAAAGTTTTATAGTCAGTTACTATAAGAAAGCGTGGTTTTTGTTTAAGAATTGATTCGTTTGTTCCAAGCTCATCAATAACTAAATGCGGATCTTTATCCATCGCTTCTTTGAATAAAAACTTATGCTTTAAAAAATACTCACCCTCATTTTTTGATAAATTTCTATCCCCTTTTTTGAGAAGCGTAATTGTTGCTTTTGGAAAATCATAAATTTCAAGTAGATCAAAAATAAAAGATTCTTGATCAATATTCGTAGATAATTCTTTTAGCTTTTTTTCTATTTGGGATGAATTCATTATTTAAACGCGCTGATAAAGGGATATTTAATACAGTTCCACCCTTCAGCTTTATCTTTTCCTTCAACATAAACTTGATCACCTAGGTTTTTACTTTTCCTTTGTTTTGCCCAACGAAGTGCTTCATTATATTTATCATCTAAATCAGCTTTTCTAGCCTCCTCAGGTGTCATCTCATATCTCTCATTAATGATATTGGCCGTCACAGCTAACATTGTTGATATCCGCCACATGCCCCCTTGATTTTTTTCCTCTTCCTTTATGAGCAATTGAGAATCATCACTATTAGATTTATTGCCACCAAACTCATGGAAACAGGACTTGCATTTAAATAAGGGGTTACTTGAATCTATGCAGCAACCGCCTAAAGAAATTTTATTTCTATCAGCATCTTCAGACATTTCTTCAGATGGATACCCATAGACAATATCAAGAATCATATTAGATTTACATTCTGGGCATGTTTTCATATCAATCTTTCTTTCCTTTTTTTTCCTTATCTTCTTCATTGCGAGAACCTAAATATGCTACAACAGCAACAGCCCCGGCTATAAAACCCGGAGTTAGGTTTTCTGGGTGAAAAATAAACCAAAGAAAAGCTCCTGTTCCATTCAAATAAGCCATTACTCGTAAAAAATCCATATCACCCCTCCCCCTTTCTTCTCTCTAAATCTCTATCTATCCAATCTTGTTCTTTTTTTGCATCCTCTAATGCTTGTTCAGGAGGCATTGTGTCTCTCGTTTCAATCCTACTTGCCACAAAATTACTTAACATACCTATATCAAACCAATGCTGACTATCTTCTTTATTTTTTTTCATTTTATTACTTTAATCATGAATAAATAATACTGAGCTATCAATTATTTTATTAATATTATTTTTTTTGATATCAGCATTGTTAGATTTATAAGCAATATCATTTGAATCTAAAAATTGTTTAGCAGTTGAAATTTTAATTGCAAAATTTACATTTTCAGCAATTGTTCCACTTTCTCTATAAGCAGTCTCAGTATTTAACTTTGAAACTATTATTCCTACTACTGAATTACTTTTGTCCAACACGGGTCCCCCGCTATTTCCAACTTGAATGGAGGCGTCTATTTGGAAGTGAGAATAATTATTTGCTACTCCAGCAAGCGAACTTACAATTCCGCTTGTTACTTTAACGTCTGAGCTAAATCTTTTACCAAAACCGAATCCTATCGCTGTTATTTTATCTATTCTTTTAGCATCAGAAGTGGATAGAGGAAAATGTGCTTTATTTTTTATTTTAGTTTTAAGGATAGCTAAATCATTAACATCATCTCTTGCCATCAATTTTGCAGTATATTCTTCACCTTCTCTTATAACGGTCATTTGTTTGTTATTCCCTACCACATGAGAATTTGTTAACACAATACCTTGGTTATTAATAAGAAAGCATGTACCAGAACTATTTATTTTAGGACTATTATCCGAGTCTTTTTTTTCACTATTTTGGAATTTAATTTTATAAGGTTTTGATGAGCTTTTCTTTTCTTGAGCTGTAACTGTCAAATTTCCATTTTTATCAACTTTGAAGGTCACTTCTATTTGCGGAACTCCTCTTGGGGCTCTATCTATTCCAGTTATATTAAATTCACCCAATGATTCACAATCCTTAGCCAACTCTTGTGGGGTGAGGGAGAAGAATCGGTCCCATTTATTTTTGGGCTCTTTTTTAGCAGTTCCCATTAACACATGAACCGTAACTGCACTTTGATTATCTTCAGCCGTTGAAAAAACTTGGCTCGCTTGACTTGGTAATTCTTCACCAATCTTTATTATTGGCGTCATCATTGACCCAAGAGTTTCTATACCTAGTGATTTTAATAGCTGCCCATTTTTTGCTGGTATGTTTATATTAGATTTAGACATGATTTACTACTCCCGATTGCCTATCCCAGATCAAATAATTAACAATAATGTCAGTAACGGATGTGAAGGTCATAAGATAAATATACGCCTTTTCACTATGGTAGAAAAGGACCTTTACTCCCAGTTAATTAAGTGGACAAATTAGGTTTTGAGGATTTTTGCTAGAAATATTTTTGAATAGCCTTTTATATTACATAGGGGGTATGTTTTGAGAAAACTATAGATCATTTGTGCAGATTAAGATGTATAGGGGGTGATAGGAGTCCCAGTTTGAAATTGAGGGGGTGGGTACCCGGTACACCTCTGCATTCTAGGAAAATCATGAATTTTTATGTCAAAGTGTAATACAAATTGTAATACAAGTAGATATTTTATAAGTATTACATAAAACAAAACCCTTACTAATCAAGGGTTTATATTTTTATTAATGGTGGAGCTGGGGGGCACCAATCTTATTTATATTATAGTCCATAGTTATATCAAATACCTATTAAACTACCATAATAACTGGGTTTTATAGTTTATTGTCATACATAGTCCTATCTAGTAATCCATGTTAATGTGTAATACAATGTGTAATACAAGTTTATACTATGTAATACAAGACTGAATATGGGCAATTTAACTCAAAGGCAATGCGAAACAATTAAGTGTCCATCGTACAAGAAGATGGTGAATCATTATGATGGTGATGGCCTTTATTTAAGGGTAACTAGCAATGGCAATAAGTCATGGTTGTATTTCTTTACTTGGAGTAAAAAAAGAAACCTGATGTCAATTGGTTCATACCCTAATCCCTACTCATTAGCTTTGGCAAGACAAGAAAAAGATAAACTAAAAAAGATATTAGCAGAAGGAAGAAACCCCAAGATAGACAGAGATATCCATAAAGCTGA
>CALKDJ010000098.1 GCA_938084195.1 uncultured Methylophilaceae bacterium | reverse complement strand
GATATTTTGAGCTTAATCTTAAAATTGCTGATCAATTTAAGTCATATGAATTAAAAATAAGAGAAATAATTTCTGGGAAGATCGCACGGGGAAAGATTGAGTGTAAAATTTTTTTTAAAGCAATTGATGGCTATATTAATTTAGATAAAATAAATAACAAGGAATTAAAAAGTATAATCTCTTCTTCTGAAAGTATTACTAAAAGTTTAAAAAATCCAGCTCCTATTAATCCATTAGATATATATCAGTTGTTATCTAATCAGCCCATAACCATTAAACATAAAACATTAAAAAAAGAATTATTTAATTTATTAGATGATTCTATTGAAGCATTATTAAAAGATAGAAAAAGAGAAGGTTTAAAGATTAGAAGGGTTATTCTCAAAAACATAAAATTATTAGAAAGTATGATAAGTAAAACTAAGAAAATTATTCCTAAAGCCATCAAAGAGCATCAAAAAAAGATTATCAAAAAATTTAAAGAAGCATTAATTGATGCAGAAGACGCACGTTTAAAGCAAGAGTTCTTATTGTTTGTTCAAAAAAGTGATATCACTGAAGAGATAGATCGCCTCGATTCGCATATAATCGAACTTAGGAGATTGATTAATTTGAATAGTCCCTCCGGGAAAAAAATGGACTTTCTTATGCAAGAATTTAATAGAGAGGCAAATACTATTGGATCTAAAGCAGTGTCAGTAGATATCTCAAAAATATCTGTTGAGCTTAAGGTATTGATTGAGCAAATTAGAGAACAAATACAGAATATTGAATAATGATTAATAAAAAACAAGGGAATTTATTTATTATTTCAGCAGCCTCTGGTGCGGGAAAAACATCATTGGTAAAAAAGTTATTAACTCTTATAAATGATTTAACTCTCTCGATATCTCATACAACAAGAGAACCGAGACCAAGTGAGATTGATGGTAAGGATTATTTTTTTGTGACAAATAAAATTTTTGAAGCAATGATAAAAGAAGATAAATTCTTAGAAACAGCAAAGTGTCATGGTTCTTTTTATGGGACCTCAAGAAACTTTGTTGAACAGGTGAGGGGTGCTGGAAAAGATATTATTTTTGAAATTGATTGGCAAGGGGCAAAAAGTATAAAAGCTATTTTTCCAGAAGCAATTAGTATATTTATTCTGCCACCAAGTTTAAAAAAACTAGAAGAAAGACTGACTGCTCGTGGACAGGATTCAGAGGATACAATAAAGGCCAGACTATCAGCAGCTAAGAGCGAAATGAGCCATGTTAATCAATTTGATTATGTTACAATTAATGATAAATTTGATGATGCTTTAGAAGAATTACGGTCAATCATAATGGCAGAAAAATTAAATACAAAACATCAAACAAATAATTATCAAAAATTAATAGATCAATTAACAAAATAACTTTAGGATAAATAAAAGATGGCTAGAATTACCATAGATGATTGTTTAGAGCAAATACCAAATCGATTTCAATTAACCCTTGTAGCTGCACTCAGATCTCGACAATTATCTAACGGAGCAGAACCTGTAATTGACATAGAAGGTTCAAACGATAAGCCATCAGTTATTGCTTTGAGAGAGATTGCTGAGGGTTTAATCGGTGAAGATATTTTACTTAAGAATTTAACTTAACTATAAATCTCTAAATGGAGTAAGTAAATGCCTAAAACCGCTAGAATAAATAAAGCGGATAAAGTACAAGAAGAGCAACCCCCACTTCTCCCCGCAGATAAACCCAATTCGAGATTAACTTTATTACTAAAAGAATATCTTCAAGAAGACGAAATAGAATCTATTTGGAATGCTTACCGTCTGAGTAAAAAGGCCCATAAAGGACAAAAAAGAAGTAGCGGAGAGGATTACATAACACACCCAGTCTCTGTAGCTTGTATTGCGGCAAAATTTCATCTTGATGCTGCATCAATACAAGCTGCTTTATTGCATGATGTTGTTGAGGATACCTCGATTACCGTTGAGGAAATTGAAAAAAATTTTGATCCTCAAGTTGCCCAATTGGTAGGGGGACTTTCAAAGCTCGACAAGATAAATTTTGATGATGCCACTCATGCGCAAGCTGAAAATTTTAGAAAAATGCTTCTTGCAATGTCTCAGGATGTAAGAGTAATTTTAGTTAAGTTATCAGACCGCTTACATAATATGCAAACCCTTAATCACTTAAAACCATCAAAAAGAATTAGGATTGCTCAAGAGACTGCCGATATATATTCACCAATTGCGAATAGATTAGGACTTAATAGTTTGTACCAAGAACTTGAAGATCTAGCATTTAGGCATATTCACCCTTTACGCTATAAAACAATTAATAAAGCAATTTTGGCTGCACGAGGGAATCGTAAAGAAGTGGTTGGCAGAATTCTTGATGATATTCAAAAAAAACTTAAGTCCTTTAGGGTTAAAGCAAAAGTTTCTGGAAGAGAGAAAAATGAATCCAGTATTCACAGAAAAATGCTTAAAAAGCATACTTCGTTCTCGCAAATCAACGATATTTATGCTTTTAGAATAATCGTAGAGGATCAAAATGATTGCTATTTGGCCTTAGGAGCTTTGCATTCGCTCTATAAACCAATTGCTGGTAAATTTAAAGATTATATTGCAATACCAAAGGCAAATGGATACCAATCATTACACACCACTTTGTTCGGTCCGTTTGGAACGCCTGTGGAGGTTCAAATTCGAACGGATTCTATGCATAAACTTGCTGAGGCAGGAGTCGCAGCACATTGGCTCTATAAAACTAAAGATGCACACGTTACACAACTTCAACAACAGACTAACCAATGGCTAAAAAAATTATTAGAAATCCAATCAGATGATTCAGATTCATTAGAATTTCTTGAGCATTTGAAAGTAGATTTATTTCCAGATGAGGTTTATGTATTTACTCCTAAGGGCAAAATATTTGCGCTCCCCAAAGGCTCTACAACCATTGATTTTGCCTATGCTGTTCATACTGATGTGGGCAATAGTGCTGTTGCAGTAAAAGTAAATCAAGAACTAGTTCCATTAAGGGAGGAGATAAAAACTGGAGATCATATTGAAATTATCACTGCTCCGCTTGCAAAACCAAATCCTGCTTGGTTAAATTTCGTTATTACGGGAAAAGCAAGATCTCAAATAAGAACATATTTAAGGTCAGCCGAATCGCAGGATTTAGTTGTTTTAGGAAATAGTATGCTCAATAATGCTCTTAAAGCTTTTCATATGGATCCTAATGCCATTAAAAAGAAATATTGGGACAAACTAATTCTCGATTATCATCTTAAATCAAAAGAAGAGGTACTCACTGAGATTGCTCTAGGCAAAAAAATAAACGTTATGGTTGCCCATCAACTCACCTCCATCATGGATGGGGTTAAAAAGACCAAAACACAATCTAAATTTTTGGATGTTATTACTATCAAGGGTTCGGAGGATATGGCTGTTGAACTCGCTAGTTGTTGCCATCCTATACCAGGAGATCCAATTTTAGGATATATAAATAAAGGAAAGGGCTTAATTATTCATACACATGATTGTCCAGTCATTAGGAAGTTTAACTTAGATCCAGAAAGATGGGTTGATGTTGAGTGGGAGCCTAATGCTGATCGTTTATATAAAGTAAGTCTTAATATTTTGGTCTCCAATGAAAGGGGAATGCTTGCTCAAATGGCAGCAGCAATTTCTGAGGCAAGCTCTAATATTGAAAACGTTAATCTTGAGGAATCGGACGGTAGCAATTTTGTTAATATCAACTTTGTTGTACAGGTTAAAAATCGTATTCATCTAGCAGAGATAATAAGGAGTTTAAGAAAAATTAATAAAATTAGCCGCATCACAAGGGTTAAAGTAGCTAAATAAAGGAAATTATATGTCTAAAAAAATCATTCAAACTAACAGCGCTCCGAAAGCCATTGGAACATATTCACAAGCTGTCCAGAAAAATAATATTGTCTTTTTATCTGGTCAAATACCTTTAAATCCTGAAACAATGGATTTAGTAGAAGGCATAGAAGAGCAGATTCATCAAGTTTTTAAGAATATGATAGAAGTAATTAAGGCAGCAGATTCTTCAACTGATGATCTTGTGAAGTTAAATATTTATCTCACTGATTTATCTAATTTTGGATTAGTTAATGAGATCATGGCTCAGTATTTTACAGAACCATATCCTGCTAGGGCCGCAATTGGTGTTGCATCCTTACCAAAGGGGTCTCAAGTTGAAGCTGATGGATTTCTTGTAAAGGGAGAATAGATTTTAATATTGCTGCCTGATATATATACAGAAAATGAAAAAACTAAACTAAGAAAAATAGGCATTACAAGTCTCTTTGACCTATTTCTTTATTTACCAAACAGATATCAAGATAGAACGAAAGTTGATCGCATTAAAGATTTAAACAAGGATCAGTATCATCAAATTGAGGGCAAAGTAAGTTTTGTTAATGCGTCATATAGGCCCAGAAAAAACTTAATTGTTGTTGTTGATGACGCAACAGGAACATTACAATTAAGATTTTTAAATTTTTATCCAAGCCAAATTAAACAGTTTACTTTGGGAGAAAA
>CALKDJ010000097.1 GCA_938084195.1 uncultured Methylophilaceae bacterium | reverse complement strand
ACCACAACGCATGCAATCACTTATTGAATCTGCTATCTCACCAATTGCAGATTGTTCCATAATAATTGATTCTTGCTCCAAGAGGCCAAAACTTGGTGTATAGGCGTTTGCAAGACCAGATCCAGCCTGTAATTTACCATGATTAAAATGTCCATTTGGGTCAACTTTAGCCTTATATGTTGCAAAAGTGTCTATAGTATATTCGTCCAAAAACTCCATTTTAGTAATGCCGATTCCATGCTCACCAGAAATAACACCATTAAGACTCTTGGCTAAGTCCATCACTCTTGATACAGCTTGTTGCGCATCCTGCATCATTTCGTAGTCATCTGAATTAACCGGGATATTGGAATGTATATTTCCATCACCTGCATGCATATGCAAGGCAATAAATACTCTTGATTTTAAAATCTCTTTATGAATTTGCATTATTTTATTTAATACATCTTCATATTCTCTTCCTGCAAAAATTTCCAGGAGTGGTTCTTTTAACTCTACCTTCCAAGAAACTCTTAATTCATAGGATTGGATTGCTTCAAATACAGTCTGATAATAATTCTTAAATTCTGGAATATTTTCTAACTCATGTGGATTACTATCCAAATTATTTAGAAGATTAGTCCATCTCTTTTCTACCGTATTTATTAAATCTAATGCAAGATTTTTTTTAGTGTTATGGGCATCACTATCAATATCATCTTTATTTATTTCAAAATGGTCTTCTGATATATATTGAAATATTTCTTTAATGAGTTTGAGCTTATTGTTAATTGAAAGCTCAATATTAATCCGATCAATACCATTTGAATATTCACCCAATGATTCCAATGGAATGACAACATCTTCGTTTATTTTAAAGGCATTAGTGTGTTTGGCTATAGCAGCTGTTCGTGCCCTATCAAGCCAAAATCGCCTTCTAGCTTCGGAAGAAACTGCGATAA
Organism: uncultured Methylophilaceae bacterium; assembly: GCA_938084195.1. Next base: position 10,729 of record CALKDJ010000097.1, on the reverse strand, counting down.
AGCCTTCACCATCCTTCGCATTTGCTATCTGAACAGTCCGTGAAGCTGCCTCCCCAACCATACTCTCATCATCACTGGCGATATCAGCAATAAGAATCATCTTGGGTCTCATAGCCCTGCTAGCTTTGGTACTATATCCAACAGCTTTTATATATCTCTCATCCAAATGCTCTAGCCCAGCAAGAAATACATTGTCAAAATTATCTAAGTAATTTTTTATTTCAACAATTGCAGGAACGGCGTTAGATACATTACCAAAAAATTCGAGGCATACTGTTCTGATGTGTTGTGGCATTTTATGTAAAATGAAAGTCGCGGAAGTAATTAATCCATCGCAGCCTTCTTTTTGAATGCCTGGCAAACCACTTAAGAACTTATCAGTGACATCTTTTCCGAGACCTATCTTTCTAAATTTATTACCAGGAATTTCTAATATTTCTGGCTCACTAATGGGAGTAACGCCATCTTTTTTTAAGGTAGTAATTTTAAATTTTGCTACCGAAACATCATGTATTTTTCCCAAATTATGGTCAATTCTCTCAATCTCTTTCCAATCCCCATTTGGGTCAACCATCCTCCATGAAGCAAGGTTATCTAGTGCTGTTCCCCATAACACGGCTTTCTTTCCACCTGCATTCATTGCAACATTACCGCCTATACATGAAGCATCTGCTGAGGTTGGATCTGTAGCAAATTCTAAACCTGCCTTTGAGGCAGTATCCATAGCTCTTCTTGTGACTACTCCCACTTCACAACGTATAGTGGGAACTGGATGACTTACTCCTGGTAAATCTTTGTATTCAACTTTACTGTGTGAGTCTAATTTTTCTGTATTAATCACTGCTGAGTATGGCGATAAAGGAATTACACCTCCGGTATAACCTGTTCCACCTCCCCTAGGAATGATTGTTAACTCTAGATCAATGCAAGCCTTAACTATTCCTGGTATCTCACTCTCAGCATCAGGATGTAACACTACAAATGGTAATTCAACCCTCCAATCAGTAGCGTCAGTTACATGAGAAACTCTAGCCAAGCCATCAAATTGAATATTATGTTTTTTTGTTACTTTTTTGATTTTTGCTACAATCTTTTTTCTTAACTTTTTGGTAGTTTTAAAATCATCAACAAATTTTGAGATAGCAGCACTTGCAGCCTTGGTGAGTTGTGCAACCTTCATATTTCCAAAACTTCTATCTTCAATGCTTTGAACTCTGTGATTCATTGCATCTACAAGCTGTTTTAATCTTTTAGGGTTATCCAATAAATCATCTTGAAGATATGGATTGCGAGAAACCACCCAAAGATCACCTAAAACTTCAAACAACATACGTGCAGAACGTCCAGTCTTTCTCTCTTGTCGCATGCCATAGATAATATTCCATATCTCTTCACCAAGAAAACGAATAGTAATTTCTTTGTCAGAAAAGGAAGTGTAGTTGTATGGTATCTCTCTCACCCTGCTATTGTGGTGGGCTTGAGTCTTCAAAAGATCGGTAGATAAAGGTGCGTTCATTAATTTTTTAAAGTGGAATATGTAAAATCATAGCATGTAGCCATCTACCTTACAACGCCAACTCATTAGGGTTATTGATAAATTTATGAGAAAATTAACTCAATAAATTTTGGACATTTAATAAAGAATTAGTTCATGCTTTGGTTAAAAGCTTTTCATATTATTTTTATGGTAACTTGGTTCGCAGGTTTATTTTACCTGCCAAGACTTTTTGTTTACCATGCAATGAGTAAGGATAAAATTAGCCTAGAAAGATTTGTAATTATGGAAAGAAAGCTTTTCTATGGCATTATGACTCCAGGTGGAATAATCACCATAATCCTAGGCTTTTGGTTGCTTGATTATGGCTATAGTGGTTTATGGCTTAACATAAAATTGTTGTTAGTTTTATTGCTTGTAATTTATCATGTGTATTGTTTTAAATACTTAATGGACTTTAAACATAATCGAAATAAGCATTCACATATTTTCTTCCGTTGGTTTAACGAGGTGCCTGTTATTTTGTTAATTGCCATTATTTTGTTGGTAGAATTAAAACCATTATGAAAAATATCTTAATTTGTGGTTCTTTGGCTTTTGACTCCATTATGGTTTTTGAAGATTATTTCAAGAATCATATTTTACCAGACCAAATCCATAAACTTAGTGTTTCCTTTTATGTCCCTGAACTAAAAAGAAACTTTGGTGGCACTGCAGGAAATATTGCTTACAACTTATCCCTACTTCAATCTCCCTCATTTATTATGGCAACGGTTGGAGAAGATTTTCTCCCTTATTCAGAGCGCTTAAGTCGACTAGAAGTAGTCCAAGATTATATTAAAACAATTCCTAATACATTAACTGCACAAGCCTATATCACTACCGATCTTGATGATAATCAAATTACTGCATTTCACCCCGGCGCAATGATGGAATCGCATCAAAATAATATTTCAAGTGTCACTGAAAAAATGTCATTAGCCATAATTGCTCCCGATGGTAAAGATGGAATGATGAATCACTCAAAGGAGTGTCATGAAAAAAATATACCCATTCTATTTGATCCTGGACAAGGCCTCCCTATGTTCAATAAAGAAGAATTAAATGAATTTATTTCTCAAGCTAACTATATTGCACTTAATGGTTATGAGGCTGAAATGTTAATGAATGTTACTGGACTTGACATAAAACAACTTTCTGCAAAAGTTGAAGCATTAATAATTACGAAAGGGTCTCAAGGTTCAATAATATATACTGACCAAGAAATATCTATTGCCCCTGTCAAAGTGGATGCACCTATTGATCCAACTGGTTGTGGGGATGCATATAGAGCAGGTTTAGTTTACGGAATTGTCAATGAATTATCTTGGGAGAAAACAGGCAAACTCGCCTCCGTAATGGGAGCAATCAAAATTCAACAACGAGGTGGGCAAAATCATCGAGCAAGTCTTAGTGAAATTGAATCACTTTTTGGTGAGAAGCTAAGCTAAATCTTTTAAGTCTGCTTTTTCTTGAAAGATTTTTTTTGTTTCTAAACATAATGCGGTTAATTGCTCTCCCCAAACACACCCACTGTCTAATGCAAAACCTAATGGGTGTTTATGAAAACTAATTGCAGACCAGTGCCCAGAAATTAATAATTGGTTATCATTTCTGCTAGTTTCAAATGAAAACCAAGGCTTTAAATTTTCAGGTATTGTATTTAAAGTCCCTTTGTACTTAAAATCAAGGCATTCATTTTTATCTAAACATCGCATCCTGGTCATTACATTTACTGCAATTCTATTACGTTCATCTTTGTCCAAATCGTCATGCCATAGATTAGGATTATTTCCATACATTGATTTCAAAAGAGATTCAGGGTTATCTAATAAGCCATCAGAAAATGAACGGGATAATGTAACTGCATCATCTTTTCTCCATGAGGGTAATAATCCAGCATGGGTCATTACATAATCATCATTCTCGTATAACAAAGGTATAGAAAGGAGCCAATCTATATATGATTTTAATTTAGCTGACGAAAGAAGTTTTGAGAGGGTATCCCTTTTAGATAAATTCTTTAAGGAAAAAGCTATGGCTAAAAAGTGCAGGTCATGATTACCCAGCACTAACTTTATATTTTGTCGATTGTTATAACACCAATCAACTACTTCTAAAGAGTTCTGACCTCGGTTGAGGATATCACCAACCAACCATAGTTCGTCATTACTGGTACTAAAAGAAATTTTTTCTAAGAGTTTATTAAAAGTATAGAAACAACCTTGCAAATCACCAATGGCGTATGTTGCCATTGATAAAGCTTACAAGCTTCCGCCAGATTGATTGGCCATCCATATAACTGCAGCGGCTACCTCTTCGTCAGATAATGCAGCATTACCACCCTTAGCAGGCATCATATTTATACCTTTAATTGCATGATCAATTAACTTATCTTTGCCTTGCGCAATACGAGCCTCCCATTGAGCAGCATCACCTATTTTGGGGGCACCCATTACTCCTGCACCGTGACATAGTATGCAATTAACTTGGGAAATTTTTTCACCCGAAATTAATGAATTTTCTTCGGAATTATTATCTGTAGCAGTGTTATTTTCAGCTACTTTTACCTCTGCAACAGGCTGAACATTCTCTTCAACGGGTTTATTTTCCACGACCTTAACTGTAGTGTCCTCAGTATCACTTTTAGTTGTCGCAAAAGTAATAATAATGATTGCACCAACAAGAGTCCCGATTACAACAAAAACTGTTTCTAAAAGAGATCTCAATTCACTTTGCTTACTCATAAAAATTTCCTAACATAATAAAATTAAATAAATTTAAACTTGAAATAATGATCGATTAATAGTGCTGTAAAAATTAATCCTAAATACAAAATTGAATATTTAAAAATTTTCATCGATAGTTTATCAGAATAATTCCGATAGAGCATCACCACATAATACAGAAAAAAAGCATTTAGTATTGTAGCAAAAACTAGGTAAATTAGGCCAGTCATGCCAACACTAAAAGGCATCATCGTCACAACAACCAAAATAATTGTGTAAAGTACAATATGTAATAAGGTAAATTTTTCTCCATGAGTTACCGGAAGCATAGGCATGCCTGCTTTAGCATATTCTTCCCTTCTATATAAAGCTAGCGCCCAAAAATGAGGAGGAGTCCAACAAAAAATAATCAGAAAAAGAACAATAGCCTCAGGCGCAACATAGTTATTGACAGCAGCCCATCCTAAGACTGGGGGCATAGCTCCTGATGCACCTCCAATCACTATATTCATAGGTGTTGCAGGTTTAAGAAAGATAGTATAAATGACAGCATAAGCAAAAAAGGTAAAAAGCGTTAGCCACATTGTTAACGGGTTAACCAAATAAAAAAGAATAAGCAACCCAAGTCCACCAAGGATGGATGAAAAAATTACCGTCTCCCTTTGAGAAACCTGACCAGCTGGTAATGGTCTTCCTCTTGTTCTTGCCATCAATGCATCAATCTTTTCTTCAATCAAACAATTAAAAGCAGCTGCAGCTCCACTAACAAATGCAATACCAATACTTGCCGCAATAAGGATATCCCAAGGTACCATGCCGGGGGTTGCTAAAAACATACCTATAATTGCAGTGAATACAATTAATGCTGTAACTCTGGGTTTACATAGTGCGTAAAAACTTCTCAAGCTTTCAGCTGAATAAAATGACTTATCTAGGGCACTTCTATTGTTCATTAACGTGGTGTAACTCTTGAATTTACAATTACTAGTATTATAACTAAAAATGCTGCTCCAAGGTTGTGAGCTGTAGCTAAAGCTAAAGGAAGGTGTAATAATAAATTAGCTACTCCAATTACGAACTGAAAAGCCAAAACAACCAATAGCAGATTCTTATAAAAACGTAAATTTGGATAAGCATTAAGGCTTATTGCCATAATCACTAAATACACACTTAATATAATGGCTCCAACACGATGAACCCATTGAATAGCGTGAAGTGCCTCCAAAGATAAACTTTCACCACTTGCGGTGAAACCAAGCTCTCTAAAGATAGAGAATGCATTTTTAAAATCCATTGAAGGAACCATAGATCCATGACATGTAGGATAATCAGTGCATGCAAGAGCAGCATAATTGGTACTCGTCCAACCACCTAGCATGATTTGTAAAAATAATAAAACCAATGAAAAACGAATTGCAAAAATAAGGCCTGGATTTACTAATAATGATTGATTAATAGATCCTACATGTCTATGCGCAATATAAGTAAGAATACCCAATATAGTCATCCCTCCCAATAAGTGCATTGTTACGATAGCTGGCTGCAATAACATGGTAACAGTCCACATACCCAAAGCTGCTTGCATCAAAAGCAATAAAACTAGGAAAATAGGTAATGCCAATGGCACAGCTAATTCATCTCTTTTTTTATAAGATGTAAAACCTATGATTAATATAAGCACCCCTAAAATACCAGCCAAATATCTGTGTATCATCTCAATCCAAGCTTTAGTTGATTCTACAGGGCTGTCTGGGTATATTTGCTGTGCTTTTGTGATAGCCTCAATACTCTGTGGCACTGTCAGGGTGCCATAACAACCAGGCCAATCAGGACAACCGAGCCCAGCATCTGTAAGACGGACATACGCCCCGAAAACTACCACGCAAAGAGTTAAAATTACTGAAACTAAAACAATCTTTTTATACCAAACCATAATATATTTAATACACCTTATTTATAAGATAAAATAATTCGCAATTATAATTAAAAAACTTAAATGTTGGACAATGTATGCTGAAAAAATTCTCTATTATTGTATTTATATTAATCAGTATCACACTTATTTTTATGAGTACTCAAAAGAAACTTGTACCTCAAATTGATATGCTCACAATCTCAGGAGAAACTATCTCAACTAAAGACTTAAAAGGAAATGTTTATCTAGTTAACTTCTGGGCAACGGATTGCCCAGGTTGTATTGAAGAAATGCCAGGCTTAATTGATACTTTCAATAAATATAAAAATAAAAATTTCACAGTCATCGCAGTATCAATGTTTTACGATCCGCCAAGCCGAGTTCTAAGTTATACTAAAAAAAATAAATTACCATTTCCAGTTACATTAGATTTAGACAAAAATATCATGAATAGCTTTGATGATATAAAGCTCACTCCCACCTCTGTGCTTATCAATAAAAAAGGGCAAGTGGTTAATACCATCATTGGAGTTTTGGATTTTAAAGATCTCCACGAGAAAATTGATCTAATGCTTAAAAATTAAGGTGCAACTCTTATTAATCTTTCAATATCTTTAATAATACCTTTTGGTTCCGTATCTTTTGGATATTTCATTATTAGTGAGCCATATGCATCTACCAAATAGATAGCATTCTTACTATATCCTTGATATTCGCTAAATACCTGATTGAGTGCTTGATACGAATCACTATTTACATCAATAATTTTTTGATCAAGATAGTCCTCTTCAAAATTACTCCAATCTAAAGATTTATTAACAACCAGAAGTCTTTCTACTTTTTCTCTATCTTTACCAATCGCTAGTCGAATTTGTCTTAATTTATAAAGCTTTTCTTGGCAGGTCTTATCACAATCATTCTCAGTAAAAAAAACTAAAGTCCATTTTTTTTGGAGCTCTTGCATGTCTTTTTGACCAATGGCAAATCCATATAATGTTCCAAGCTGAATTGGTGGATTTATCAAAACACCATGTTGAATACCTTCAGCATCTTTCTTAAAATCTGTAAAAAAATTTAAATACCAAGAGAGTAAAATAGGTAAAAAGAACCATGCGGCTATAGCTATCAGGACTAGCCTGCCTTTATTTTGTTGACTTATCATTTTTTGTTATTCCTAATCGTAAAAATATAATCAATAAAGTGAGAGCAAAGGCAAACCATTGAAAAGCATAGCCATAATTTTTCTCTGAATCTGGGACAGGTAATTTAAAGTTACTTATATACTCATCATCAATGAGTGGGTTTAAATAAACCATATAAGGTAAAAAATTTGCTTGGTAAAAATTATTTATTTCATCTACATTAATTCTTTGGAATCTTGCTAAGGAAGCATTTATTATCTCAATATTACTCCCTCCTAAATTAATTCCAGGCACAGGTATTTTGACTGCATAACCATTAATTTGATCTATATCATCTACATTTTTAATGATTGGAATTTGTTCCCTATTGATTAGGTTTTTGTGCCAACCTCTATTAATCAGTATGGTCATGCCAGTGCCATCAATTTTAAACGGGGTTAAAATATTAAATCCTGCCTCATGTTTAAATATTTGATTGTCTACTATAAGATTCTTCTCTTTATAAAATGAACCATTGAGGCTAACTCTCCTCCAAAGAATTGATTCTTTGCTATTAATGCTTTTATGATCATTTAAATCAATAACCTTTTCTGCCTGCCTTAACTTATAACTTTCATTAAGGTTCTTTTTGTGATCAGCCCTTTCTAATTGCCATAATCCTAATTTTATTAGAATGGAAAAGACAATCAAGAATGCTATAGTTAGGGGTAGAGTAAAGTTAAATCGATATTTTTGCATAGCATTTTTTTATTGGATAATTTTTTAAGGTGCCTGTTATGGACATGCCAGAAATTTTTAAGTTTATTGTTATTTCAATATTAATATTAATCTTACTGTCGCTGACTAAGGGATTTCATTTCCTTATGAAAGAAAAGGAAGAGTCCAAAAAAATGGTAACGACCTTAACAATAAGAATTTTATTATCTATAGGTTTATTCTTATTTATGTTTTTTGGTTATTTTATGGGATGGGTTACTCCTATCCAATAAAAAAAACGCTACCGAAGTAGCGTTTATTCATTTGAAACTCTTATATCCAATAGACAAATATAAACAATCCTAACCACACAACATCAACAAAATGCCAGTACCAAGCAACCGCTTCAAATGCAAAGTGATCTTTCTTACTAAAATGTCCCTTTATAGATCTGAACATTATCACAGAGAGCATTACAGCACCCATCGTGACATGAAATCCATGGAAGCCAGTTAAAAGGTAAAAAGTTGAGCCATAGATTCCGGATGAAAAGGTTATACCAAGATCATAAATAGCGTGCTTATACTCTTCGGCTTGAAAGTAAACAAAAATAAATCCAAGAGCAACGGTAGCAAGTAACCATAGAATCAAAGCCTTTCTTTTAGCTTCTTTTAATGCCCAATGTGCGAAAGTTACAGTCAGACCACTTAATAATAAAATAGCTGTGTTTATTGCTGGTACCCCAAAAGCCGGGATGACTTCCTGATATTCTTTAAAAGCCTTTCCACCTCCTAGAGCATTTGAAGGGTCAGGTATAACATTCAAAGGCCAAACAGCTTGAAAAGAAGACCATAAAAATTCGTGCGTACCATTAACTCCGCCCTGTCCTTCACCACTAAGCCATGGCAATGAAAATACTCTTGCGTAATACAAGGCCCCAAAAAAAGCTGCAAAGAACATAACCTCTGACAAGATGAACCATCCCATTCCCATACGAAAACTTACATCCACTTGCTTATTGTAGTTACCAGCTCTACTTTCAGAAATTACATCTGCAAACCATCCTACGAACATATATATAAGGGCAAGTATTCCAACAACAAATACATACTTTGCACCTGCTGAGTTATTAAATAGCATCGCTGACCCAAGAAAGAAAATAAATACAGATAAACTTCCAACTATTGGCCACTTACTTCCATCAGGGACATAATAAAGATCTTTACTCGCCATAATACAATTACCTTTCCTTAAAATTAATTACGTATCAGATTTTACCCTAAAAAAGGTGTAAGAAAGCGTCAATGCATCCACGTTTTCAGGTAAATCTTTGTCAACTTCAAATCTTACCAACATCTCTTGTTTTTCTCCAGCTTTTAATAACTGATTTACAAAACAAAAACATTCGGACTTTTTAAAATAGAGTGACGCAACACTAGGAGATACACTTGGTACCGCCTGTCCTGTAATATCAGTATTGAATTTATTCTGAACGATATAGATTGCCTCATAAAATTTACCAGGCTGAACTCTCATCGTTTTTTCTTTAGGTTTTAAGCTCCATGGTAAATCTCCATTGATATTGGCGTCAAACCTAACTTTTACCCAACGATCAGCAGGATAATTTTTCGTATTTTGATTTTCAACAACTCTTTGTGTCTTTCCATTTAGGCCTGTTATCTGACAAAAAACATCGTAAAGAGGAACCATCGCATAACCAAAACCAAACATAAACACAGTAAAAAATACTAAGCTTATTGTTGTTTTTTTAATTTTGTTTTTATTAGCCATTAAAATGTTGAAGTAATACAAAGAATATATAAAAACAGCCAGCTACAATACCGAGTATTATAGCTAGCTTTTTGTTTTTAGAGCCCAGGTCTGGCTTATTAATATCTTTTTCAGCCATAACCACTTTTTAGTGTTCTAACATAGCTTTTGTAAGCTTTGGTGGTCTTTCAAAAGTATGGAATGGAGCAGGAGATGGAACTGTCCACTCGAGACCTTTTGCACCCTCCCAAGTAAGTGCTTTAGACTTTTTACCACCCAGAGCACATTTGATAACAATATAAACAAACAATAGTTGTGTAAGGCCATATGCAAAACCGCCAATACTAGAGATCATATTGAAATCTGCAAATTGAATATTGTAGTCAGGAATACGTCTTGGCATACCTGCTAATCCAAGGAAATGCTGTGGGAAAAATAAAACATTAGCTGTTATGGTAGATAACCAAAAATGTATCTTCCCTAGACGCTCGTCATACATATATCCAGTCCATTTTGGCAGCCAATAGTAAACTGCAGCCATAAGCGCAAACACCGCACCTGTTAATAATACATAATGGAAGTGAGCAACCACAAAATATGTATCATGGTATTGGAAATCAACTGGAGTTAATCCAAGCATTAGCCCTGAAAAGCCACCAATTGTAAACAAAATAACGAATGCGATTGAGAAAAGCATGGGAGTTTCAAATGTCATTGCGCCCTTCCACATCGTCGCCATCCAATTAAACACTTTCACTCCAGTTGGCACCGCAATCATCATAGTTGCATACATGAAGAACAATTCACCTTTGAGCGGCAGGCCAACTGTAAACATGTGGTGAGCCCACACAAAGAAAGATAAAATTGCTATTGAAGCAGTTGCATAAACCATTGATGCATATCCAAACAACGGTTTTCTAGAGAATGCAGGAATAATTTGCGA
>CALKDJ010000096.1 GCA_938084195.1 uncultured Methylophilaceae bacterium | reverse complement strand
AAAACCAAAAGATGTGGAAATTTATATTCTTTATTGAAAGCTGACAGAGTTCTCTCTGCCATAATACGAAGAAGGAGGGAATGAACCTGTGGTCTAGCCCTATTTATTTCATTAAAGAAAAAGATTGACAGATCCTCTCCTGATTTTAAAACGGGCCCATCACTTACTCTTGGCTTCCCATCTTCCCCAAGATAAGTGTGATAAATTAAATCATTCGGCATTAGATCAATGGTGCCCTCAATACGCTCATATCCACCACCAATCGATCTTGCAAAAGCTTTAAGTATGGTTGTTTTTCCAACACCAACATCACCTTCAAGTAGAACGTGACCTCTGGAAAAAATGGCATTAGTTATTAATCGTATAGGCTTTTCTTGACCAACAATTACCTTATTGATTTCACCCTCTAGATTTAAAGCAAGTTTTCGCCACTTGGCCAGATTTTGGTCACTCATTGTGATATATTCCTAGGTAGTTTATTTCAAATAATTATTATAATACATGAGCTAAATTTACTTAGCAGACTAAGAGAATAACATAGTATGAAAAAAGATAGCTATTCAAAGGAAGAACTTTTAGCGTGTGGACGAGGAGAGATGTTTGGTGAAGCAAACGCACAACTTCCTTTGCCTCCGATGCTTATGTTTGATCGCATAACAAAAATAACTGAATCTGGCGGTGAGTATGGGCTTGGTGAAATAATTGCGGAAATGGATATCAAAAAAGATTTATGGTTTTTTCAATGCCATTTTGACGGAGATCCAGTTATGCCTGGTTGTTTGGGATTGGATGCGATGTGGCAGTTGCTTGGGTTTTATTTGGGGTGGAAAGGGGGTCCTGGAAAGGGAAGAGCTCTTGGTAGTGGTGAGGTAAAGTTTACGGGCCAAGTTCTACCCACAGCAAAAAAAATTACGTATGTTATTGATCTTAAGAGAGTAATTATGCGCCGCCTGGTAATGGGTATTGCAGATGCTAAAATGGAAGTAGATGGTAGGTTGATTTATCAAGCAACTGACCTTAAGGTAGGTTTATTTACAAGGACAGATAACTTTTAGAGGGTTGTACATTTGAGAAGAGTTGTTGTTACTGGAATAGGAATTGTTTCTAGCTTGGGAAATAATGCTAATGAGGTGGAAGCAAGTCTTAAATCAAGTAAATCTGGAATTTCATTTCAACCAGAATATGAGGAGCATGGGCTTCGATCACAAATTGCAGGCTCAATAAATATTTCTGTTGAGGAATTAATTGATAGAAAATTGCTACGTTTCATGGCAAAAGGACATGCTTACGCTTGGATTGCAATGCAAGAGGCTATTGCCGATTCAAAACTTGAGGATAATCAAATATCAAATTTTAAGACTGGCATTATTGTTGGCGCTGGGGGCACATCTACTGAAAGTATGTATCAAGGTACTAATACTTTAAATGAGAGAGGTATAAGGCGGGTAGGGCCTTACATGGTTACTAAAACAATGTCTAATGGAGTTGCAGCTTGCTTAGCAACAGGAGCAAAAATAAAAGGGGTAAATTATTCTATTACATCTGCTTGCTCAACTAGTGCACATTGTATTGGAAATGCTTATGAATTAATACAAATGGGAAAGCAAGACATTATGTTTGCCGGAGGAGCTGAAGAAGAACATTGGACAATGAGTTATTTGTTTGATGCTATGGGAGCAATGTCCTCAAAATATAATGATGAGCCAGAAAAAGCTTCAAGAACTTTTGATGTAAACAGAGATGGTTTTGTTATATCTGGTGGGGGGAGTATTTTAGTGCTAGAGGAGTATGAGCATGCTATTAGGAGGGGAGCCAAGATATATGCTGAGATTATTGGTTATGGCGCTACTTCAGACGGACATGATATGGTTGCTCCAAGTGGCGAGGGAGCCCAAAGATGTATGGAGATAGCATTAAGAGAGAATGATACTTTGGATATTGATTATATAAATACTCATGGAACTAGCACACCGGTAGGTGATTCAGTAGAGTTAAATGCAATAAGAAAGGTTTTTGGTGATGATATCTTTGGTAAGATACCTTTCATTGCGTCTACAAAATCTTTATCTGGTCATGCTTTGGGGGCTGCGGGATCCAATGAGGCAATTTATAGCTTAATAATGATGAATGGTGACTTCCTAACTCCATCTATAAATATTGATGAATTAGATACTTCGGCTGATGGATTACCAATTTTATTAAAAAAATATGATGGACCAATACAAAAAGTAATGTCAAACAGTTTTGGTTTTGGCGGTGTTAATGCATCATTAATTTTTTCTAGGGATAAACTTTAAAGAAGTTTAAATAATATGTTGGAATCAATACTTAAATCTAAAAAACTTGATAATGTTTGTTATGACATAAGAGGACCTGTTCTTGCTCACGCAAAGAAAATGGAGGATGATGGCCATAGAATTATAAAGCTTAATATTGGTAATCCAGCCGCTTTTGGTTTCGAAGCGCCTGATGAGATCACACAAGATGTAATTAGGAATATGTCCCGTGCCTCTGGATATACAGAAAGTCATGGATTTTTTGAGCCAAGAAAAGCAATAATGCACTATACCCAGCAAAAAAATATTAAAAATGTGGATGTGGATGACATCATTATTGGTAACGGTGTATCAGAGCTTATTGTGATGTCGATGCAAGGACTTATTAATAATGATGATGAGGTATTAATTCCTAAGCCTGATTATCCGTTATGGACTGCAGCAGTCACTCTTGCTGGGGGAAAACCAGTCCATTACGCATGTGATGAGGGTGCTGATTGGTTTCCTGATATAAAGGATATAGAGTCGAAAATTACCTCAAAAACTAGAGGAATCTTAGTTATTAATCCAAATAACCCCACTGGCGCTTTATACAGTGATGACTTGTTAAAAGAAATAATTGAAGTTGCGCGAAGAAATAAACTTATCATATTTGCAGACGAAATTTACGACAAAGTCTTATACGATGGAAATAAACATACTGCAATAGCCTCACTAGCCGATGATATATTATTTGTTTCCTTAAATGGTTTATCAAAAAATTACAGAGCATGTGGTTATAGAGCAGGTTGGTTGATAGTTTCTGGAAATAAAGATGTAGGTACTGATTATTTAGAAGGTTTAAATATGCTTGCTTCAATGAGGTTGTGTTCCAATGTACCTGGTCAACTTGCAATCCAAACAGCGCTTGGTGGGTATCAAAGTATTAACGACCTTGTAGCACCCACAGGAAGACTTTATAAGCAAAGAGAATTAGCTTATAAGATGATTTCGTCAATAGAGGGGGTTAGTTGCGTAAAGCCAAAAGCTGCCATGTATCTATTTCCAAAACTTGATCCTAAGGTATATCAGATAGATGATGATCAAAAATTCATATTAGATATATTGATGGAGAAAAAGATTTTGTTAGTACAAGGCTCAGGTTTTAATTGGCATGATAACAACCATCTTAGACTTGTATTTTTACCAAATGAGGATGATTTGAAAGTTGCAATTCATAGGTTAACAGAATATTTAAATAATTATCGGAAGAGAAAATAACAATGAATGTTGGTTTAATAGGAATTGGAACAGTTGGTGGAGGAACATATAAAGTCCTTACTGAGAATTTTCAAGAAATTTTCAATAAGATTGGCATTGAAATTAAAGTTACCCATGTAGCCGATAAAGATGTTGGTTTGGCAGAAAAAACAGTTGATAAATCAGTAAAGATAGTCCCAGATGCATTTGAACTTATTGCCAATGAGGATGTTGATTTGGTGGTTGAGTTAATTGGCGGTACAAGCGTAGCAAAGGACTTAGTTAAAGGTGCTTTAACTAATGGAAAGCACGTTGTGACTGCAAATAAGGCATTAATTGCAACGCATGGTGAGGAGCTTTTTCAGGTTGCTGATGAGAATAAGGTTGTATTAGCCTACGAGGCTGCTGTTGCAGGGGGGATTCCAATCATTAAAGCACTTCGAGAAGGTTTGGCAGGTAATAAAATAGAGTGGGTTGCAGGGATTGTTAATGGAACAACAAATTATATTCTCTCTGAAATGAAGGATAATGATTTAACATTTGATACTGCGCTTAAACAGGCACAAGACTTAGGTTTTGCAGAGGCTGATCCCACATTTGATATTGAAGGTGTGGATGCTGCGCATAAAATTACAATTATGGCCTCTATAGCTTTTGGGATACCAATTAATTTTGATGCAGTTTTTATTGAGGGTATAAATGGTTTAGATCAAAAAGATATCTCATATGCAGAGGAATTAGGCTATAGAATTAAGCTTCTGGCATTAGCTAAACTAGAGGAAAGAGGTGTTGAAGTAAGGGTACACCCTACTCTTATTCCTGAATCAAGACTTGTAGCTAATGTAAGTGGCCCTATGAACGCCGTTTTAGTAAAGGGTAATATGGTAGGCCCAACACTTTACTACGGAGCTGGAGCTGGAGCGGAACCAACAGCTAGTGCCGTTGTTGCAGATATTATTGATATCGCAAGACAATCACAAATATCAAATAAGCCTTTTATTCCATCACTTGGATTCATGTCAAATCAAATTAAAGAAAAGGAAATTTTATCTATTG